>NZ_CP026995.1:930607-1240810 GCF_013407185.1 Nitrosopumilus ureiphilus
GTAATTTAATCACATGACCAAAATCATTTTTGGCTGACAATCTGTTTATTTTTTGTCACAAATACTGATAATAGAATAATTGCAGTTATGGTTGTAATCATACTATACCCAAAAGCCACCTGGGAATCAAATGCATCCCACAATAATCCGAAGACCAAATTTGCTACAAGAAATGATATTCCCACAAAGAGATAGTATATTCCAAATGCAGTACCTCTTAAATTCTCTGAGACATATCTTGATACCATCGTTCTTTGTGTAGTTATTGTCATGCCCTGATACAAACCAAAAATGGCCGCCATTGCAAAACCAACCAGAATAAACCCCGTCTCAAAATATCCTATCATCGATGTTATGAAAAATAATCCAAAACTTGCCAATAGTATCTTTTCAGTACCAATCTTATCTGAAAGAATTCCAGAGGGTATGCCAATCAGAGTATGGGCTATGTTAATCACTACGTAGACTAGGGGTACAAAGTTTTTCTCAAGGCCTAACTCTGATGATTCTACAAGAATAAATGAAAAATTGAATGCTCCAATAGAGAATACAGTCATGATCAATAAAAATAACAAAAATTTTCCATGAAGAACTACCCTAAAGTTTGATAGTATGCTTTGATTCTTTGGAATGATTTTTCTTTCCTTTACATATCGTGCCAAGATAAACAAGGCAATAACCCCGGGAATTAATGAAAACCAAAAAATGTCCCTTACCTCAAAATAATATAACAAACCAAATGCAATCAATGGCCCAATTATTGCACCTGCTTGATCCATTGTACGATGCAAACCAAACGCTTTTCCAATATTGACAGGCTCTATGGAGTCTGCAAGTAACGCATCTCTTGGTGATGTTCTTACTCCCTTTCCAATTCTATCTGTAACCCTGATTCCAAATACGTGTATCCAACTAGCAGACAATGCAAAAAATGGTTTTGCTATGGTGGATAGACCATAACCCAACAGTATGAGTGATTTTCTTTTTCCTACCTTATCTGAGATTGTTCCTGAAACAGTTCTTGTGCCATAACCTGCTGCTTCACCCATTCCCTCTACTAGACCCAATACTGCTTTTCCTGCCCCAAGATCATCTATGATGAATAATGGTAATATGCCAAATATCATCTCAGATGATGTATCTGTGAAAAAACTTACAAAGCCAAGATTTCTGACATTTTTCCAACTGTATTTTTTAGATTCTCCTGACATACTTCTTAAAAACATTAATTGAATATAATAATGAGTTAACCGTAATTAGATGGTGTTTCAAGTAAAATGCGCTGATTGTGATTGTCTTCCTTCAGAATGTAAAACAAGTAAATCTCAAAAAGATTGTCCTAATTGTACTTGGGATGAATGCTGTTGTTGGAATACAATTAATTCTTAATTTATCTCTCAAGAATAAAAGATACAAGTTCATAGGAATTGAACCCACTTGCATTTTTTACAACCTAGTAGTTTCATGTCGAATGAAAGTTTTTCCATGCCGTTGATTGGCTCCATTTTTCCATGATGTAATGTAACTGAATATCCACAATTTTTACAATTTCTACTGGCAGGATCAGCCTCTATTAATTTTAAGAAATCCTTCATATCTCTTATTCAAATAATCTGTTGAATTATTTCTTGATTATTCTGTCTTTTTTATCACTATTCTCCAAGAGTAAAAGGTTCGAAGTATTTATGAATCTCAGAATTTTATCTTGACTCGTTGAAGGTATTTTTCACTAAACATTTTGATGATCCTACCTGTGAAAAATTCACAGAATTTCATGTAGATACTCACAGAACGTGGTGGTGTTGCAAGCAACTAAAAGAACATGATAAACATTTCCAATTATGGAATGTAAAATGGGCAAAATTTCACTTTAAGGACATTAGTACAGATGGTAACATTGCATTTTTTGCAATGAACTATTGTCCATACTGTGGTGAGAAAATTGAATATGAGGAGTTTGCAAAATGAAATTCTTTCCAAGTAAAGTCCGATACAGTATTCTTGCTGGATTGGCAGCATATGGTACCTACAAACTTGTTTTTGATATTATTGGAATTGGTTCTACTTTACAGAACTGTCCTCTGTCTTCAGAAGGAACCATTACTGTGATTTGTTATATTTTTGGATTGAGTTAGAAAATGAAAACTAGATACAAGATTGTTATCATCACTGTATGTGTATTTGCAGGCTGGGTATTATTTCCAAATATTTCTGGAGCGATTTGTTATTTCTTTTATCCTGGCGGAATAAGCGATAATGCAGATATGATCGAACCAAGCATTTGTTCAATTACTGGCATCACCTTTTTTGGACATCCGCTGGACACAAATTTGTTTGATGAAAATGTTAGGGTAAAAATTTCTGAGAATTTTTCAGAATTACACGATTGAATGTGTGTATGATCTCTGATTTTACCTCTTGCTCATCCCGCGAAGAATACGTCGTTTTTCTTGCCTGATTTGCAGGGGCGTCAAACTTTTTGTACCGTTCACTTTCCAGGCAGATTCATACTTTCAATAGAAAACAATACTTGTTTCATATTTATGAGTTCAAAATATTTAAAGTCAATTGATTAAACAACCAATTATGACTAGTGAAACTGAATCTAAAATTCGAGAATCCGGAATTTCAACTGCTGAAATAATATCTCATTTTAGAGAAAAATGCAAAGTTTGTGGTCATCATAGAATTATGCATAATGAACTGGGAGTATGTGAAGGTGTGATGAACAAACCATGCACTTCTGGCTGTGATATTTTTGATCCCGAGTAATCTTTCTATAATATGAATAATGATTTCTAATTCTTTAATAACATATTTTTTGTAAACAGTATGTGGATTCAGAAAAAAAAGATGAGAAAATTTATCCTCAAGGCTATGAGCCCGCAATAACTCCTGATACATCCAACGATGACACCAGAAACCAACTTCTAGATTTTATCCTGAAATCTGGGCCTTCTGAAGTTGTAGATACCGATTTGTTTGCTGTAATGGCAAAGAGACGTTCGACAAGAAAATTCTCTGACAAACCAGTAGAAACCACAAAAATAGATAAAATTATTGCAGCAGCTGACACTGCTCCTACTGCAGGAAACTATCAGGGATTTGAAATATTCTATGTAAAAAGTCCTGAAAAGAAAAAACTTCTGGTTGAAGCATGCAATAACCAACCATATGTTGATGCTCCTGTGGTGCTGGTTTTTTGCAAAAATCCATCTAGAGTGAAATTTGATTTTCCAGAATACATCCTTACAAAATTTGCAATACAAGATGCAACCCTTGCAGCCGGATATTCCCAACTTGCATCACAGGCATTGGGATTAAGCTCAATTTGGATTGGAATGTTTGATGAGCAAAAGGTGATGGATGTAATTGGAACGGATCTTATTCCTTCATCTGTACTGTGTATTGGATATCCCGAACAAACAAAATTCCCAAAACCAAGACGAAATCTCAAAGATTTGGTTCATGTCGTATGGTAAGTTAGCCTAAACTTATTCATCTTTAAATAATCATTGTTGGATGTTAGATTCATGACTGATGCATATGTGATGCTAAACTGTGAATTGGGTTCAGAGGCAGAAATCATTGAACAATTAAAGGAAATTGAGCAAGTAGTAGATGTCTTTGAAACAATAGGAACTCATGATATGATGATAAAACTACAAGCTGAGAATTTTGAAAAGATTAGAGAGATTGTCTCTTGGAATATCCAAAAGATGAAGAATATACGTTCTACTGCAACTTTGATAAAAAAAGACAACTGACAAGAACCAGCACTGTTTGAAAATTTAATTAAGATTGGTCATAATGAATTTCATGGTAGATGATAAAAATGAGATTGAAAAACTCATTGATAATATGATATCCAGTGGGGATGAATTAGTTGATACTCTAAAGACTGTCCTTCCTGATTCCTTGGCTGAATCAATGGTCATGTTTCACGAATCAAATGTTTCAAATCTAAAAAAAATCCGTGCATTTCTTAACAAATAGGAAAGAATGATTCCTATAATTTCTACTATATCCTTTTTAATCATAAAGTGATATTTCTGCCATGACTAGATCCCGAACTATTACAATCACTGTAAAAAAGAAAACCGGTGATGCATTTGATGCCATTTTACAAGCTCCGCCAAAGATGATGCCTGATGCAAAAATTAATGCTGATGGATGGTGGTCATTTACTGGCCCTCATGGAAAATCTAGACTAAAATTTAATGAAAACAAATCCCTTGGAATTTTAGATCATCAGTTTGTTGATGAAGAATCTACTTGGGATGTCCCAATGAGAGTGGTGTCTAATGGTGATTTCTCTGATGTGGTAATCACTCTTAACAAACCAGATGAATTAACTGACAAACAATTTGATCAAAGAGTGTCAGAAATTGGCGATATGGTAGTTTCTATGAAAAATATCATTGAATCCTCTTGATTTTTGTATTTAGGAACGTTTTAAAAATTAATTTATGACTAGTAGTCAAGTAGAAATCATTCCTTAAGGTTAAATGTAAATTTGGTCATACAATACTGAGAAAAGATGCCTTACGAAGAAGTATATTTTCAAAGAATGGAAGAGGACAATCCCGAAGATTATCCAAAATTAAAAACTAAAAAATCTGAATAATTCTATTTCATTGATCTTTATCCGAATCATCAGTTTGTCTTCCACTGGGTCCTGCCATGTCTTCTGGTTTTACTTTGTTGTCCCAATCCCCTTTGATTCCTTTGACTAATGAAATAATTGCTGCTCCAATTAGAGACATGACTATTGCAAAGAATACTATTTGATCAAATATCTTAAATGAACAACTGATTTCAACTGGTGGTTTATCATCAAAATATTCATAACAAGTTCCAAATTCATTTGATTCTAAAGTAGCAGCCTGAAAATTATGTCCAAATACTCCTAAGATAAGAAATCCTGCAAAAACAAGCACTATACCAATAATGATAAACCGCATATCGCTCATACTTTTTTTTCTGATTTATCATATTTACAGTTTGACCTAAAAACTATCTAGTACTATTTTTCAAGAATTGTTTTTAGATTTTCCAGTGATGCTTCATAAAATGAACCCATAAACGCAAGAAATTCTATGAATTGTTTTTCAGACATTTTTATGCTATTAATATATGATTGCCAGGTTAACTCAACGAGTTTGTTGGATCTCGCTCTAATTGAAATTGTTGCAACATATGCTCTCAATGGCAATCCCTCAGTTGCAATGTATGTGAAATATTCTTTGTCTTTCCATGCAACAACATGTTCTTCTATTTTATTTCCATCTGCAAAAGTGATTGATCTAATTGCTCCTACACCTCTTTTCTTTTTAGAAAGATAAACTGTCTTTTTTACATCAACTAACCATGTTGGCAATCCTACTATGTTGCTAATTTTTCTCCAAACCTTGTCTTTTGAAGCCTTAATTTTGATTGTTTTTTTGACTGTTCCAGTATGAAATGATTTTTTTGGAGTTTTTATCATGTGAACTAATCTAATCTGGCTGAATTTTAAATTTTAGTTGTACAACCATTTTTAATCCCCTGAGTCAAATATCAACAAATGGTCTTTGGATGGGGTAAAAAAAAGCAAGAAGAAAAACCAATAGAGGAAATCACTGCTGATAAGCAAATTTGTCTTTCTGATGTGCCAAAAATAGTAACAGATCTTCAAGAATTAAGAAAATCTCAGACCATTTCTGAGATTAAAAACCTTAGAAATGCTACTGCACCATTAATTGATGATTTGATAAATATTGGAAAAATGCTTGAAAAAGACAATCTAAATGTTGATGATATTGACAAGCATCTGGCAATTATTGTGGTTCGAGGCAAAAAACAGGTAATTAACATAATTAAAAAAGGTGTAACTCGCATTCCTGAAATTTCATCCATTGAGAATGCACTAGAATTAGACTCTACTTTGAATCAAATTTTAAAAAAAGTTGGCGATGTTTTGGGAAGACAAACCAGAGTAATCCATATTTTTGCAAAAAAATATGCTGCGCAATTAAAAAATAATCTTGAAGTAATGAACAAAAATCATTCAGAAATTCATGCCATTCTAAAAATTTTTGATCACACAAAATCCATTTCTGATGAAATTCTGGATTATCTCACTCAAATTAAAACTCTAAGAGAAACCCGTACAGCAAATGAAAAAAAGATAATCGAAACAAAAGAAAACATAGTTTCACTAGAAAAAAAAATATTATCCATTCAGACTTCCATTGAGGAAATAAAATCATCGGAAAATTACAAAAAATATCTTGACTTAAAAAAGAGTCTAGATGAATTTGGTAATCAAAGAACAAAAATAAAAAATGACATTGATGCCCAATTTACAAAAATTTCCCGTCCTTTGAGTAGATATGAATATGCTTCATCACTGGATAAGGATCAAAAAAATATTTTGACTAAACTAAACACTGATCCGTTTGGAATTCTTCTTCCAAAAAACAAAGATTCCATAATACTAATTTTAGAAAATGTCCGAAAAGCAGTGTCATCTGAATCTATTTCAGTAAAAGACATTGATAAGACACTGTCTCAAATTACTGAAACCGAAGAGGTGCTAGATGGGTTTGTAAAGCAGGTCTCGGAATATTTTAAAAAATATGAACAACTAGAAAATGATTTGAATTCGCTAAATCCAAAAAATCTTTTCTCCTTAGAAAACGACCTTGAAAAAAATATTTCCTTTAAAAAAGATGCTGAACTAAAATCAAAAATCATTCAAAATGAAGTAGATGAAATTATCTCGAAGATCCCTCGATTTGTTACTAAAATTGAAGAAAAATTAAGACAATTTTCAAATACAAAATACATCCTAGATTCATCTTAAATTAAATTAGTTTGATGTTGTAGTGATTTTGTGATTTTCAAAAAGAAAAAATTTGAGCGTAAAGTTTTGATTCAAAAAGATGTACTTGACAGCATTTTATCTTTCTGCCAAATGAAACATCCCAATGAAGGGATTTTGATATTAAAAGGTAAATCAAAGAATGGGGAAATTAAAATTGATGGACTTGTAATCCCTCCATTTAGTGAAACTGGTCCTACTTTTGCCGGATTTCCACATTCATTTTTGCCCTTTGACATGAGCTATCTTGGAATTGTTCATTCACATCCCAGTGGTTCTGCAGAACCCTCTGTAACTGATTTACACAATTTCTTTGGATTGGTTTCACTTATTGTAAAGTCCCCGTATGATGATGATTCAATTTTTGCGTGGGATAGTAATGGCAATGAAATCCCTCTTTCAATAATCTGAAATTTAAAAATTCTCGTGATGTAAACTGGAAATAGCTGACAAAACTTTATAACCTTTTTCAAGGTACTTTTATTGAATTGTTTAATTACAAAACTTATTTGCTTTTTCTAGGTGCGTCTCTTGCTATTAGCATCGGATTACAGATGGTACTCCCATTCCCATATGGGTTAGGTGCGGCACTTGCAATCTTTATTGTGTTTCCACTATTCTTAAGAAAGCGATACATGAGTCGTATGCGTGGATATGGTAGTGATTCTGGAACTGGTGGTGGGTTCTTTGGAATGGGTTCCCAAGGTGGCTCTGGTGGAGTCAGATATGTTTGTCTTGTTTGCAACAACAAACACAAGGGCGGCACTTGTCCACGATGTGGATCAAAGATGCAACGTGCAGATTTTTAACGAGATACAATGTCACTAGATGAAATTCGTAAAAAAGTAATCTTTCATAATTCTGTTGATGTGTGGATTGCAGCATGTAAGGAGAAAGATATTCCTTGGACAAATACTGATGATTACAAAAAATTCATTGCACACTTGCTAAAAAACAATCTGAATCTCAAGGCGTTTAATCTATGTGCCCATGAAGCAGGAGCTACCGAGGATGAAAAAACAAAATTTACTGAGATTTTGGCAGAAACAAAAGAAGATCCAAACTCACTAACATATACAATCAAACTCAATGATGCCTCTTTGGATATTATTCGAAATTATAGTATGTGACTATCTTTTGAGTTTTGGATTAACAATTGCGTCAAGAGCATTTCCGATAAATACGAATGCAAGCCCTGTAATTGCAATCATTATTCCAGGTGGCATAATCCACCACCATAAACCTCTTGCAGCTGCTCCAAATATGTTGGCGTCGTGCAAAATTTGACCCCATGTGGGAAAAGATGGATCTCCCAATCCCAGAAAACTTAGACCTGCTTCTGTTGTTATTGCAGCTGGAACTGAAATGGCAATGCTCGCAAATGCATAAGGAAGTAATTGTGGCAAAATATGTTTGAAAATTATTTTAGAATCTTTTTGACCCATCATATTTGCCGCATCCACATATCCCCGAGTTTTAATTTGAAGTGACATGCTTCTTGCAACTTTTGCAATTCCTACCCAACCAAATATCATCAAAAAACCAATCATCAAAAATATGCTATTGCTGATTGTCACTGAAAGAATAATGAGGAATGGCAGTGCTGGCAGTGCATAGATTACATCATTGAATCTCATCATTGCCTCGTCTGTTTTTTTACCCTTAAATCCTGCATAGACCCCATATAGTAAACCCATTACTACTGAGGTAATTGAAACGACAATTCCGATGAACAATGCAAGTGGGGTTCCCCATAGTAATCCTACAGCTAAATCTCGTCTCAATTCATCAGTACCCATTATTCCAAAAGCTTTCCCGCCAATGATTAATTTTGATTCATGAATTTGATTTTCAAAATTCACTCCATACAAATCCACAGAAAATATATAATTTCCTTTTAGAGGTTCATTTGCATGTGCTTTTGAAAATACAATATCTTCCGATGATAGTCTGTTTAGAGAAAATTGGAATTTTTCAGATTGCAGTGACAAGTTTTTCTTAATTGCTTCATCTGTTGAAAAAATTCTTTCACTGTGAATTGTTTTTGAATTAGAATGAGGAAGTGATGTTGACAATAATTCAAGTTTTAATCCATCTGGCCTAATTACTGACATTTTCAATAATGGCGAACCCGTATATTCTGATGAAAACACATAGATGAAATCATTTGGAAAGTAATCATAATCAAAATTTAATCCAAATTGATGTGAAGTAAGGGATATTTCCTCTTGTGAGATAGTTTGAATATTTGGATTCTCTAAAATTTTGTGTTCTGGAATCTTTTCTATCATAAACATGTTCACCCAAATTGGAATTGCTACCTTTGGATAAAGAATCCAACTACCTGGATTATTCCATTCTTGAAATGTTTCAACTGGAATTGCAATCATTGCAATAATTGATGTAGCTACAAGTATTGTGAGAATTACAATTCCTGCAATTCCCATTTTACTCTTAAGAAACTCTTGTTTTATTTCCTGAGGTGTTATTCCACTCATTGACCTGTTCTCACCCTGGGATCAAAATAACCATAAAGCAAATCTGCAATGAATATGCTGATCAAAAAGAACACTGTAAGCAAATATGTTGCACCGATAATTACTGGAAGATCCATTACTGTGATTGCTTCAAAATACAGTCTGCCCATTCCTGGCCAATCAAATACTGCTTCTGTGATTATTGCTCCGCCAAGAGAGCCTGATAAACTAAGAGCCAATATGGTTACAATTGGGGGTGCCGCATTTTTTAGGGCATGTGTGTAGATGATTTTTTCCTGTGAAATTCCAATTGCCTTCTTTGCCATGATGAAATCTTCCTGCATGATACCGACCATAAAATTTCTTACCAAATATGCCCAAGATCCAAAACCAATCATTACAATTGTAATTAATGGTAATGCCATGTGATAAAGCAAAGAACCAATGTATCCAGGATCTGATGATGAGATGTCTGGGGTTGCTCTTGCAGGAAATATCTGATATGTGAATGCAAACAAGAATATCATCAACATTCCTATCCACCAAACAGGAAAACTAGAACTGATTATTGCAAAACTAGATGTAATTCTATCAATAATAGAACCAACTTTACTACTTGATAAAGCACCTAGAAAAATTCCAATGATTGAGATAATTATTGTTGCAGTCGTAAAAAGTAAAACTGTTCTTGGGAGTTTCTCAAAAAGTATGTCTTTTACATTTGATGATCCTTCATCACTTGTTAGAAATGTAGCGTGACCAAAATCTAGTAGTAATATCTTGTACATTGTGATTCCTATTCTTTGAGGCGAATACCATGGCTCATCCAGTCCTAAGATCTTGGTTCTATGAGCTATCTGGGCTTGAACAAATGACTCAAACTCATCTACTGAGGAAAAACTTTCAGCAATTGCAGGATTTTCTGTTATCTCTGCCCTGACTTGAAACACTATCCCCTGCTTTAGAATGGTGTCCATATTGGAGCCTACAAGAGAAATTGTAATCAATAGTGTAATCATCAAAACTCCAAACATCGTAGCCATTCTTGTGGCCACATATCTTTTCATACTCAATATTCTCAAGGGAGAGGATTAGTTTATAACAATAGATGTTTTTTCCCACAGTTTAATTACGGCAGATTTTCATCCAAATTAGAAAGACATGTCCTTTGATAGAGAAAGAGAAATGTTCACCGCAAAATGCGGTGACTGTGGAAATGAATGTCAAGTGCCATTCAAGCCAAAAGACGACAGACCTGTTTATTGCAGAGAATGTTTCCAAAATCACAAACCAGCACCAAGACCTGGTGGAAGATTTGGAGGAAGATCTGGCGGCTACGGTGGTGACAGAGGCTCTAGATTTGGTAGAAGAGACGATAGACCACGAGAAATGTTTGACGCAAAATGCGGTGACTGTGGAAATGATTGTCAAATACCATTCAAGCCAAAAGACGACAGACCTGTTTATTGCAGAGAATGTTTCCAAAATCACAAACAAAGTTAAAAATCGTTTTGAGTAATTTTCAAAACCCCTTTATTTTATAATCCAAAAATTTAGAGTTTCCATATTCTGTGATTCATTATTGGTTACTATCATTCTTCCAGACAATGACGATTGGAACAACGGTTCAGATAACTCTCAAAAAGGATCAGGGAAATTAACTAATGGAGCAGTAAAGAGAATTCACACTTCAAGTAATTTTCGTCCCATGGGATTAAAGTTGAATTAAGTGATAGAAAAACTAGACGAGTTCTGAAAATTATATAATTCAAATTTGACGAGAGTGAAACGAATTCTAGGCGCTAATCAAGGCAGAAAAGCAAGTCTCTCGTCTTGTGTTGTTACGGCAGCATTTCTTATAAACATTTTATTAAAGTATGATAAATCTCTGATTGTTAAAATATTATAATTTAGTTTGTTTTATTGTATTTATGGGTAAAAAAAAGACCTTTGATCCTGACAAACTTGTTTTAACAAAATCTGAGATTTTGGAATTTTGTGACAGAGTGCTGAAAAAATGGGATAAGAATCCGGTAAAGAACAGAAATAATATTCTTGCAATGAATGCAGTAAAAACAAGTGTTATTTGGACTGATGATGAATCACTAAAGGCCATTTGGAGTGAAATTTTAGCATGGGCCTTTGAACTTCTTTATGAGAATGCAATGTCTCAGGATGATTTAGAATGGGGAAGTGTAATGAAAAAATTAAAGAATAAAAAATGATGATGTTATCTGATAAATCATGAGTGTAAATACTATCAAAAAAGCAAAAAAACTTGTTGAAAGCGGAGGTGTTATTCAAATTGAAAATGACTTATTTCAGATAAAATCCTCCTCAGATCCTGATAAATCATACTTTGTTACATCTGATACCTGTGAATGTCCTGGATTCAAAAATTTCTACAAATTTCACCATGGCAAAGGCTTGAAAGCTAATTGTTCTCATTTAGAGGCTATACGAATTTTCAAACAAGATTCCTAAATTATTTTAGATTTTTTGAATCAATCTTTCCAACAAATACCTTGTTTCCCGAAATGATTATTGGGCGCATAATTAGTCCTGGATACTTTATCATTAATTTGATTATTTGAGAATCTGTTTTTTTACTATTTCCCAAATCTAATTCTTTGAACATTTTGTCTCTTTTTCTGAGCAAATCTGAGGGGGTCTTTCCAGACATTTTGATGATTTTTTTTAATTCTGCCTCTGAGAGTGGCTCTTTGAAAAAATCTCTCTTTTCGATATCTAGTTTCATTCTTTCAATCTCGACAATTGCTTTTTTACATGTAATGCATGTTGGTTTGTGTAATATCTTCAATTCATTTTTTATATCTGATCAGGATTAAAAATTGTTTAGATTGATGAGTTTAGAATCTAAGGATTAATTGTATTCAATACTAAAAGAACACCGAAAATAATTCCTGCTACTATTATAACTCCTTTGAATAATGTTTTCAATAATTTTTGGTAAATGGTAGGAACTTAAGCGTATTGATAATTCTTAGAAGAATTATTTTTCATTTTTTATGTTCTCCAAGTAGGCAAAAGATACAAGTATCGTAATAGACATTGGATATTTTTCGTTCACATCCACACTTACAAGGGCATATTTTGTTCATTGTCATTAAAAGATATTTTTTATGAACTTAAGTATGATTATCTAGTCTTTAGATTCTTCATAATTTTCGTCACTTTCATAATTTTCTTTCAAGTCAAGTTCGTGCTGTTCTTCTCTCATCTCTTCTTGCTCAGCTTCCCTATTTTCAGAATCAGTTGATTTCTCTTTGGTTTTTTTGAATTTGTCTAAAAATCCCATAACATTGGTTACATTTTCTAAAACTTAAGCCTATTGGAGTTTAGAATCTAAGCATTTTCAAATTCTTTGAGTAATTCTTTAAATTCTTCTGGATATTCTTTTTTATTTCCATTTTCATCAAATCCATCACTTTCTAGATACAATTTATCATAATTGCTATTTTTTTGTGCTTCAAACAAATCCTTACTCATTAATGAATTTTCTACAAGAATTGTGAACTTAAGCCTATTGAATAAGCAAAATAGAAACTAGATTCCATCAAAACTATTGAAAGTTGTTTTTCGTGCATATCCTAAAAGGGGATTTTAGGGATTCCACAATGAATTTCATAAAAATTAACTCAAAGATTATTGATTGTTTAGAAAAAGAAAAATGCAGTCATGCACAGCAAATGGATTTTTTAAACTCTTCAGAATTTCTCTCAAAGTTACATTCTTTGCATACGTGCCAACTTCTTTTCTTGAGTAGTGCAAATGATGATTCATAACTAACAGAATACATTTTTCCGCCACATGATGGACAAGGTAATGGAATATCTATTTTCATCAAATTTTGTTGTGAAATTTTGAATATAAGGCCCGCGTAGAATTTATCAATTGTTCATTGATTTTCAGAATCTTCTTCTGAGGGTTGATTCTCATCTGGACTTTCTTCTGATTCTTGATTTATTTTTTCTTGATTAAACTCTTCAAGAATTTCTTTTGGGATTGATATCTTGTCTAGATATGCCTGCCTAGCTTCTTCATATGTTCCTCCATTTGCAAGAATTTCATTTCTAATTTTTTGGGCTTCCTCAAAATTATTCTTTGTAAAGTTGAGTTGACTAATTACTAGATCTTTAATTTTTGGGTCAAGGCCGTTGATGTAATAATTGTACTGAAATCCTTCGTATGTACCTGCACCTGGCTTGAACTTATCAATTGCTTGATTTCTTAGATTTTCAGCAATCAATCTTTGTTGCTCTACGTGGATTTTTTCTTCTGAAGGTTCCGTGGCAATTTTTTGCTCTAAGATTAGTTCATCTAATAATCCGCGATAATACTTGAATAATGTCTGACCTATGGGATTCTTCTCAAAATCACTTTCATTAGAGCTTAGGTATTTTCTGGCCTCGTCTGTAGATAATTTTTCTTGCAAAGCTGAAACTGGAGATGCTTCTCCTTTCACTTGAAATTTGGCACTTGACAATCCTGTCATTCCATACCATGAGCCCACCACATTAACAATGTAAGTGCCTGGAATTCTTTCAAAGTCTTTAATTTCTCCTCTGAACACTCCCCAAGGATCAGTGAATGCTTTTGTGGTGTAAGAGCCTGCCTTGATGAAAACCTCTGCGCCTCCAATTGGCTTGTATGCTTGGTCTACCACTTTGCCTGTAATTATTACTGAATCTCCTGAATAAATTGCCCCTTTTTCTACATTAACATCGATGACTAATTCCCATAATTCTGCATGAGAAGTCGAAACAATAGAAAATAGCATTAAAAATGAAAATAACCCCATTACTCCAAGCCTGTTTTTATACACGTGACATTCTTTAGATTTTCCTTGTTAAGCCAAAGTATGAATAAAAATTAGCCATTTTTTAATTTTATTTGAGTAATTTTGCCTCTTTTCAGGTCCAAAATTCCATTAAATTTTAATTCCCAACTACTCTTAAACTACCAGATTTATCATATCTTGAATCATGGACTTGGTAAAATTCCGTAACGATGTTTATCAAATGACTGAAAAATTATCATCGGACCTCAAAGAAAAAGATGTATCCAAACTAAACGATGTCTGCCAACAATTAATTGAAATGTATCAAAAAAATTTGGTAAAAATCAATCACTCCATCTTGGAATTAATTTGTGCAAGTAATCTCATTTCCAGAGGATATGCAGTAAAAGTCGAAAAAGATGTTTCAGATATTCTGGTATGTGATATTTATGCAAAAAAAGGAGATGGAGACACAATAATTGAAATAGAAACTGGTTTCACTCCGCCTGAACATGCAATGGACACGGTAGATTATTTTGCTGCAAGGATAATGAGTAAGATTGCACGATATAGCCAACACTGTTCAAAGTTTTCATTGGCTACTCCTGCAGTAGGGATATTGCCAATTTCAAAGATCTTTATGTTGCCTCCAAATGCAAGAAATGAAAAAGACATAAAAAAAGTCCAAGATCTATGTGATCGTTATTACAAAAATCCCCCAATAAAATATGATGACATTCTCAATGCTCGTCTTCATTCTATTTATCTGATAAATATAGACAAAGGTTTTGCAAAGGAAGTAGATCCACAGGGATATGTGGAGTTGACTGAAAATCTTCTTGGACGAAGTGAAGTCGAGTATTAGCCTTCATACTATAGAAAAAACTCAAATTCATCTATAGTTTATGATTTGTAGTATGATTTGTGCTGCATGCGAGACAAGAAAGCATTTTGAATGCATTGATTGTATGAATAATCATAAAACACATCTTTGTAGCTGTGATTGCCATGATGAAAATACTGAACCACACCCAGTGGGAAGTTCACACTGATCTCAATTTTTAAATTTTCTTTCAATCTCTTGAGCCATTGTTTCTAATTGACTCGTATCGCCCAATTTTCTATATGTTAATTTTTCAATGGTTTTGATAATGCTTATCGCTGCTCTGTATTGTGGTATTTCAGGCTCATTAATCTCTCCATACATGCCAATCCCATGAATTTGGTTTTTTTTGGCAAATCCTAGAATCAGCCCATTAAATCCAGTAATGATTGACTTTTGTGGAGTCGTGCTCACTTTTAATTTTTCCATCTGTTTTGTTAATTCTATTGCTGTTGTAGTGATGTATGTTTTTGGAACATTATCTAGTGGTTTATTGGTGTGAAATCCACCAAGTGTGTAAATAAATTTTGCAGAATATTTTTTTGCAATATCTATTACATCTTGACATAATGCATTTAATTCACTATTGCTTTGTGGTTGTCCTTTTCCACCTCCAAAAACAATCAAATCATCTGTGTACTTGTATTCCCAACTTTCATCAGGAAGATCAATGTATCCTCCATTGTCAACTACATATGTTGGATATGGTGTTTTTGCAATTCTGAATGTTTTTGTTCTTAATGAATCATTGATGAAATTTACTACTATGCTTCCCACATTTCCCATGTCTTGCATTGCAGCTATGATGATTGGTTTTTTTACATTTGGCTCTTCATTTTGAACAAAATCCACGATATCTCTGAAATGTAATGAATTTTAAAGATATGTTATAATTTACAATTCTAGAAATGTTGCTTTTCATGACTTTTTTGATAATTTGGAATAAATTTACGTAAATCTAAAATGCATTTTTTTTAAAAAAACTATTCATTCTTCTCCTGTTTTAAGAATTTTTTAATCCTGTCGAATTATTGGAATCGCTATTTTATTTCATTTTAAAATTTTGTATGGTCACATATTTTTTACTTTTAAAAAATACTGGTGATTTTATCCTGTGCTTTTCATTACTTACATCATTGCCTTTTTTGGTATTGATCATCTTTTTTCATGAAATCCTGAAATCCTCTTAGCCTCTCTAAATTTGCCATTTCCGTTCATTAGATTGGCTTTCTGATGAGTGATTTTTCCTTCTGATGATAGAATACTGTATTTTGAGCCTGAAATTTCTGATATGTTTTTTCCATATAGTAAAACATGTATCATATTTTAACTCTTTTAGTTCAAAGACCGTTTTTTCAAAGATCGACAAAAATATGAAGATTCATAAGGCAAAAAAACTTTCTATCGACAAATTATGGAAACATCCATGGAAAACATTGGAACATTAGAGTATGCTCTTGACAAATATTCTAAAATCTGGTGTTGGAAAATTACTGGTGATCGTGCAGTCAATATGATCTCTAGGCTAGTTCCTGAAGCATGGTATGGTGAAAATGTAAATGAAGTAATCATTCCTGATAGCACTGAAAACGTAAAACAATTGAAACTCATTATGGATAGATATCCACTAGAAATTTTATCAAAAACTATTTGGCAACGAAAAATTGTAAAGACTTATGCTCCAAAACCTACATTGCCTCCAATCAAGCACAAACTAAAGAAGGCAAAAACAGGAGATCAATTTCGTGGAAAACTTTTGAATTTTCAAAAAGAAGGTCTAGATTTCTTGCTAAAATCTTCTGGTAATGCGTTATTAGCTGATGAAATGGGATTGGGAAAGTGCGTGTTGGGTTCATCATTGATCGAGATTATTGACGGTCAAATTCCAATTGAGGATCTATGGAAAGATTCTATCATGCTGGAGCAACATGAAGGTGAATGCTGGGCAAAGCTATCAAAACCCATTACTGTACAAACATTTGATGGACAAAAAATTATTGCTAAAAAAGTAAGCAAAGTTTTCAGACAGAAGATAGATGAAGACATTGTAAAAATCACCCTTGATGATGGTTCTGTTTTAGAATGTACCAAACGTCACAGATTTCTTACTCCTGATGGATGGATGATGGCAAACAGTCTGAACATAGATGGTAAAGTTGCAGTTCCATCTATTCCATCACAGAAAATTGTTCAACAGATTGCAGATAAGGGAATTTCACTGCGTTCACTGCATCTTTCCACTCCGTACAAATATACTCAAGGTATGAGCAACAATCTTGCATATTTTGTAATAGACAAACTAGAAAAGACAAATAATCATTCTCTTGCCTGTGATCTACAACAACTATCTTTAGAATCCATCAACTGGTGTCCAATCAAAAAAATTGAGACAAAAAGATATTCTGGATATGTATATGATCTTTCTGTACCTGAAACTCACAACTATGTCGTTAATGGTATGATTACACATAACACTGTCCAGACATTATCGTATGTCTCCACTGAAAAACAAACTTTTCCAGTACTTGTTGTCGCTCCACTAGTCACATTGAACAACTGGGAAAGAGAGATTGAAAAATTCTTAAAGAAAAAGAGTAGAAATGGAAGAATTTTAGAATCAGAATCTCCCAGTGTTACGATTATACGAACTGGTAAATCTGAAGAACTGCCAATAACTGATATTTACATTATCAATTATGAATTACTTCTAAAAAGGTCCAAGGATTTGATGAAGGTTGGTCTCCGAACAATAGTTTGTGACGAAGTTCATAATCTAAGATCAAAGACCACTCAAAAATACAAGGCTGTCAAAAAACTTGCTGCACTCCATTCAATATTGTATAGAATTGGTTTATCCGGGACTCCTATTTACAATCGAGGTTCTGAAATTTGGCCTATTATTGATATTATCAAACCTGGACTTCTTGGGAGCTTTAAAGAATTCTGTGAATACTTTTGTTATGTTAACGAAAAAGGAAAAGCAATTGTTTTGGAAAATAAACGTGCCTCCCTTAGAAATGAATTACAAAAACATGTGATGCTTAGACGAAAAAAATCTGATGTATTAAAAGAACTAAAAGACAAAGTACGTTACAAAGAAATCATTGCAGCTGATACTGATTACTATCTTGAAGAACTTGATAAAATCTGGAAAAAGCTTGAGGCAGAGCAGAAAGTTGCAGAAACTGAGTTTTCAAAATCTGCATCATACCATAGAGCAATTCAAAGTGAAAGACAAATTGCAGGACTTGCAAAACTTCCACATGTAATTAATTTTGTTAAAAATATCATGGAGATTGAAGAAAGTGTTGTCGTATTTTGTCATCATAAAGTTATTCATAAACTCCTTAATGAGAGCCTGGAAGAATTTTCACCTGTTTCAATTATTGGTGGACAATCTGATTCACTTAGACAGGATCAAATAGATAAATTCCAAAAAGGAGAATCGAAACTAATGATTGCAGGTATTCGTGCTGGAAATGTAGGAATTAATTTGACTAGAGCAAAATATGTGATTTTTGCAGAGCTTGATTGGAGTCCTGCAATTCATAGACAAGCAGAAGACAGACTCCACAGAATTGGTCAGAAAAACACTGTATTTGCATACTATTTGATAGGGGCAGGAACACTTGATGATCATGTGGCAAATATCTTGGTGGATAAGAGTTATGAGATTGATGAAATCATGGACGAGTCATCTGACAATTATGAAAATAAGGACAAAGCAGAGCTCATCTTAGCACAAATTCAAGATAAGATTCGTTCTAAATAATTAAATTTCTAATTTAGATTTTAGGGAAGACAATTTTCCAACAATGTTGTTCTTCTCTGTTTGTTCTAATTGGGAATCTTGAATTTTTTTAGAAATCTCCTCAATTAGACTGATGATTTCTATTCCTGGTGGTGGGTCTGAAAACTTGGTATTTTCAAATCCTGTCTCTTCTGTTTTGTCGATTTCTTCTATTCCTTCATCCATTATCTCGTAAATTTTAACTATCTTGTCTTCTTGTCTTTGGGGTGACATTAGAACAAATTGATTTTTTCTTAGTTTTTCCAAGTCTTCTAAAATTTCCTTCTCTGACGTTCCAAGAGTGTCTGTAATCTGTTTCATACTGCATGATTTTATTTGAAGTAGACGCAGTATTTTTGCCCAAACTGGTACGCTATCACTCCAAAGAATTTCTCTGGCAAGATCCGTGATGGAAAATGAGCCATCCTTGTTTAACGAAATAAATTTTCTATCTTTTAGTGATGCCAAAGAATCTAAAATTTTTCCAACACCCAACCTCTTTAATTCTGAATTCTCAAGATTGTTCTCATTGAATGTTCCCTTCTTTGTTATGGCTAAATGTAAAATTTCTAAATCTATAGTTCCTAATTTTCGCATATCATTTATTCACCTTCAAGATTAATCATCCTTTCCAATTGATTTTGATATTCAAGAATATATGTGGATAATGAAAATTTGACATGTGGTAAGATATGAACTCCCAAGATTACCTTATGGGTATGATGAACTAGAGCCATTTATTGATACGGAAACTATGAAAATTCATCATCAAAAACATCATCAAGCATATGTTGATGGATTAAACAAATCCCTTCAAGAGATTGGAGCTGCATCTCATCCAAAATATATCTCATCAATTCTTTCTGAACTGACATCTATTTCTGAATCTGGACAAAGTACTATCAATTTTTTTGGTGGTGGATTTGAAAATCACAGATTATTCTGGGAAGTCATGACTCCAAATGGGGGTGGTAAACCTGATGGAAAATTAGAAGATGCAATTGATGTTTATTTTGATAATTTTGATAATTTTAAAACGATATTTTCAGAGAAGGCAATTTCTATTCAGGGAAGTGGTTGGTGTTGGTTAGTTTTTAATCAAACGTACAATAAAATTGAAATCATCACAACTCAAAATCAAGATAGTCCGTGGACTGTTCAAAAAACACCCTTGTTGGGGTTGGATGTTTGGGAACATGCATACTATTTGAAATATCAAAACAAACGACCTGATTATGTAAAAGCCTGGTGGAATGTTGTAAACTGGGATTATGTTGGAAATCGATTCTCAGAACTTCCAGTATAATGTGTTTGATCTGGACAAATTCTTTTAAAGCGAAATTTCATTTTTATGATCATTATTGAAACACAAGCAACTATTTGAATTGGTTTTTGATCTGATGTTGAGAATAATCTAATATGTGAGATTTATAAAAAGTATGAACATAAGAATGATTTCTAGACTACAATGTCCTTATTGTAAAAAACGTTTAGCTGGAAAAGGGTATTTACAAAGACATGTCAAAACAGTTCACAAATAGGAGTTATCTAAAAAATAACATTAAAAGATGAATTAAAATCATTTTGTATGTTTGCGCAATATCTGGCCTATTACACTAAAGAAGCTAACTGACTTTGTAGTTTCTTTGTTTAGTTTTGATTGTTTTTCACGGAATTTCTTTATGAGATCATCCTCAAACACTATCTGTTACTTTCTCAAGTATTATGGGACGAAAGATGATCACAAAATGCATTGAACCTTAATAGATTGATATCTTGTGGTGTTGAACTATCAGTTCAAATCCCTTTGATGGAATCAAACTAGAACTAAAAATGATTCAAGCCTATAAGGTACTGAACCCAAATCTGTCGGAACTAAGTTAACAACTCTTCATGAGATTTTTTGAAATTCTTACAATGTTTTTGATTTTATACGTGAAATTATGTTGCAAGATAGAACTAAACTTGCCTAATCTATTTTTTTATCATATTATTGTTATACGAAATTCGTATCAAATGATAATAATATATATCATAAATATTATCAAATCATCTGTTGTATAGAAAATTAACCTCTGTTTTTATGATATTTTTGATATTAAGTATAGGCATTACATCAATTCCTGCATTTGCAACTCATCCTGGAAATCCAACATTGACAATAATCAAGCAATCTCTTGGCGGTGATGGTACATTCCAAATACAAAACACAAATTCTTCAGGAACCTCTTTACATATTTTGAATACTCAATTTGGATTTGCCTCCACTACGCCAATCGACATTGTTGCAGGTGATCTTCAAACAGTTACTGAAGTATCTCCAAATGGTTTCACTCTAACTGGGCAATTCTGTGAGATTAACGGCACTCCAATACCTGGCAACTCCACCTCATTTACTTCTTCTATAGGTGATCATGTGCTTTGTAAATTTACTAATGAAAAACAAAACACTACCCTAACAATAATCAAGCAATCTCTTGGCGGTGATGGTACATTCCAAATACAAAACACAAATTCTTCAGGAACTCAGAATCACTTTGTTACAACATCTAATGGTGTATCACAATTTCCACAAATCTTTGACATAACTCCCGGTGATGAACAATCCCTCTCTGAAATTGTACCATTTGGCTGGCTGCTAACTGGTCAATTCTGTAGCGTTAACGGAGTAGATATTCCATTAAACGCAACTACATTTACCCCATTACTAGGTGACTCTGTTCTATGTAAATTTACAAATGTCAATCAATTTGCTCCTGCTAAAATAACAATAATAAAGAATTCTGGTGACTTTTCAGATACTTTTGATTTCACTATACAAAACTCTACTACAATAATTCCTGCTAGTATAACCACAACAGAAATAAATTCTGAGAATACTGGTTCTGCAGGTCCTTTCTTTCTTACTCCTGATACCTACTCTGTTTCAGAAACTGTTCCCGCAAACTGGAATCTAGATAATTCAGAGTGTAAAAATCATGGCATTCCTATAACTCCATTAAGTAATCTTATACTAAATCCTGCCGATGATGTATTGTGCATATTCAATAATACCAGAACTGATGCAACTGGAGAAATTCATGGAATGAAACTACAAGATGGTAATCCTCTATCTGGTGTTACAATTAACATGACAAATAATGATAATACCATAAACCGTGAAACAACTACTGACTCTAATGGTGAGTATTGGTTTATGGATTTGATTCCTGACACCTATACTGTATCTGAAGTTCTACCTGACTTTTCAATACAGGTATTTCCATTAGACAATCAGCCTCATATTGTACCCCTTAGTCTTGGCCAAATAATTACTGGAATTGATTTCCAAAATGAATTTGTAGGTCCTAGTGAAATTCATGGAACCGTGTGGGAAGATGTTGATGGTGATGAATTTGTAGATGCAGGAGAGCAGCGATTTGCAGGTAAATCTATTATTCTTTGGAAACTAACTCCACCTGATCTTCAAGGTTCCTTTGCAGGTTTTATTACTACTAACCCTAGTGGTGAATACGGATTTACTGACCTTGACTCTGGATTCTACAGAATTCAAAAACCATCTGTATTTGGATTTTCCTTATCTACTCCTGCAGGTAATCAGGATCAATTTGTAGAATTGACTGGCAATGTTGTTAATGATGTAAACTTTGGTTTTCAAAGTGTTCCGCCTGGTACTATTACTGGAATTAAATTCAATGATCTAGATGGTAATGGTGTACAAGATACTGGTGAACCTGGTGTGTCTTCTGTACAAATCTGTAGCACTCCTGGTAATACGTGTACTTTTACAAACTTTAATGGAAATTATCAGTTAAATCTCCCTCCAGCAGATTATACTGTATATGAGCCATTCTCACAACCATTTGTCACTTTGAATTTACTTGCAACTACTCCTTCTCAAACAGTTACTGTCATCTCAAACCAAGTCACCTCTGGAGTGAACTTTGGTAATATTGTTGCAGATTCTCCACCACCTGAGGTTGAAATAGTTAATGAACGTTCATTTACTGTAAACGGATTACCAACAGTTTACTATGGTGAAGATACAACATACAGGAAAAATGTTGGACCTAATGGTTTTGATCATTGTGGTACAGACAAACCCGTACAGATTAATCTGGTAATTAGTTTTCCTCAAAGTGGAACAACATTTGAGCAGCTTATGACTGAGGTAGATGTTACTAATGAAATCTGGGAAACAACATTTACGCCATTTTTCCCTGCTCATGGAATTGCCAATCTGAAATTTTATGTAGATTGTCCTGCAGATACTCTTGGATTCCCAGAAGATATTAGTTTAATTTCTGGCGAAGATGAAATTCAATTTGGTGGAAGTATCTATGTTGATCCAAGTGGAACTGTATTCAATCAATGTACTGACAACCCTGTTGATGGTGCCACAGTAACTCTCAAAGTAAACTCTCCTCCAACAACTGATAACTTTGTATCTTCTGAATCTGGTTTTCTACCTGATATTAATCCACAGATAACCGAACAAGATGGTAGATATGGATGGGTTGTTGTACCTGGAAATTATAAAGTAACAGTTGCAAAATCTGGATTCATAACCCAAGATAGCTCTACTGTCACTATTCCACCTGCCGTAACTGATTTAGATATTTTCTTGACTCCTGTTGATGGATGTGTGATACCTTTACAGGAACAGAAGGAAGGAATTATCACTGAGTTACAATCTGAATTACCAACTGGAGACAAAAAATCCGACAAAGAATTGGAAAAGGCAATCAGTCACATCACTAAGAGTATCGATGACAAATTCTGGGTTGATGACAGCACATTAGATTCTAAAGATGGACACAAGGTGTTTGATGAGGAAAAGAATGCAGTAAAGAGCTTGTTGAAAGTTGATGCAATTGACGTTTCTGATACAATAGTTCAAATCATAACTATTGATGAACAACTTGCAACTGATGCATTTGACTTGGCAAATACTCCTGAAAACCAAGCAGACAAGAAAACAAACAAAGAATTGACAAAAGCAGAATCAGAATTAATCAAAGGTGATAAAAAGGCAAACGAAGGAAAGTTTGACAAAGCAATAGATCATTACAAGAAGTCGTGGAAACATTCCCAAAAAGTTTTGAATTCAGAACAAGATGATGATGAAGATGATTAGCCAAGTTAGATTATCTAAATTCTACGTATAGATGGAACTTTTCTAGATACAACTTAGTAATCTAATCAGGTCCAGTCATGACTAATTATAGTCGGGGTGTCAATGTGATCTGACAAATCGTCCTCCCATAGTTTTAAAATTATTTTTTTAATGAATCAATCTTGAATATGTAATTATAAGCAGTGAGAGGGAAATTCAATTAAACCGTCCTCCTACCAACAAATTATTCTAACAAAATTCAAGTAAAAATTAGGACAATATTTTCTGATTACTCTTTGTATTTTATGTGCAAAGCTTATTTTCTAATGATGTGTACATATTGTGTACTAAAAAAATAAAATTATCGTGCCTGAAATGAATCTAAACATATGACAAAATATCCTGAAGCCCTTTGGATTCCAACCTGGAATTGCAGCAGGATCTCCTGGCGATGCAGACTATTCTCCTATGTGGAGAATCTTTATGATTGGCTGGGCAGATCCTGAAAATGCACAACTATTAGAAACCATTGATGATATGAATGCATACAAAGAAGCTGGTTTGATCGACATTGGTATTGCACGTCCAATGGATAGTGACCATGTTGTTAACTGTCCGTTTGTGGAATGTGAGCGGGAAAACCCAAACCCTTTAGGGTTGGGATGAGAGCGAGCACACCACAACTCAAAGCAAAACACAATCAAATATTCAAATAAAATATGCGTGTAAGAAAACCAATGACATATGATACCACAGGAACTATGGGAATCATCAAAATACAAACGCCTGAGTCTGAAAAGACAATTCCCGACCAAGGGATGCAAGAGCCACAACCACAAACGTCTGCGAAAGCAACTTTGAGGCTCGATGAAGCAGGAAGCCACGAGCTTTGGCGAGTGGTAGTTCACTGACCTATTCCAATGAGATCTCCTCTTTCTTATTTTTGAATTCCTTACATTTGTTAATTTTTAATGATTTTTTTTAACAATTTTTCAGAGAATCAACTACTTGATTTATCTTTTATTATAACAATAATGAGTTATGAGTATTTCTGGAATGTATATGTTAAACACCGAACAATATGAAGAAAAAAAGATTCAAGCAGCACTTGAAATGCTATACGTTGATAGAAAAAATGAATTCCGTGAATTGTCTCATGTACTGTTGAGTGAAAAGGCTCTAAAATCCATGCCTAACTGGAAAGAATTTGTTTTGAATTTTTCTTTGGATGTGGAAAGCGCTTTTAAAACATGGTCTGGTCAAAGCCATCTGTCTGTTAGCTCTCCTCAAAAAGCCTTGACTCTGCTAAGGCAACTAGGACATGATAAAACCTCTATGAACCAACTCACACATCTCTTAAACATTTCATACAATCTGTCACTTGAATTCAAAGAAATCTATAGACGTTTAAAATAACTCTCTCCTTTTTCTTAATTGAAATTTTTGGTTGTGCCATTTTTTCTTGAATAATAGATGATGTTTCTAAGTTTATCATCAAAAACAGATTAATTTTGTGAGTGTAATTTGGATAAACTAGATCGGATATATCTTCCAGTGATAATTCTATTATGGTGTTGACTGTACTAATTGCCAGCAAACTTGGAGAAGAAAAACCAAATTTTGATTTAGATAAATTGACAAGTAATGTCAAAGGATAAAATCAGTTTAAAAAAATATGGTAATACTTGGATTGCTAGTATTGTGCCCGAAAAAAAATTAGATATCTTAGAATATGAACTAAAATGTCAGGATATTTTAGATGATGCGGAAATAAGATATGTAGGTCTGTTAGATGAGTTTGGAACTTTACTGGCAGGAGGATGTAAACCTGGAATGACTATACGATTAACTGAGGAGCAATTAGAATCTGTTTGCAAAGAACTTGCATCTAGAGTAGCAAAGAGAAAAAAATTTGATGCTGAATTAGGACACGTGAAATATTCTGCATCACGTCGAGAACATGTTGTAATAATGAGTTTTCCAATTCATGACAAGGTAATGATGTTAGTTGCCGAATCTAATGTCAATATTGACAGATTGGCTTTTCGAGTTATTTCTAAACTTGGACGACAATGGGGAGAGTTTGTTGGCAAATAATTTCTCATTTATGTTTACTTTTTATCTTTTCATTTTTCTAACACACAAGAGTTAGTCTTAGAATCAAATATTGTGCCTGCACCACATTTTGAATTTGTTTTGTCAGGAGATTTTCCACCATCTAACACACAAGAGTTAGTCTTCGAATCAAATATTGTGCCTGCACCACATTTTGAGTTACTAGCGGCAGGTAATGCATCTGGATCTTTAGATTCTGCAACATTGGAAATTATATCGTCATTTTTTGAATCTGCCGAATTGTATCTTTCAAAAGTCTTGTCAAAAAAGCCTTGACTATACGCTCCTCCAAGAATTATTAAAATTAACACTGGAATTCCTATCATGATTGGTAATTTCAAACTCCTTCCTTTTAGTTGATTAATTGAATTGGGTGTTTTTTCTTGTTGAATGTTGTGATTTGATCCAACTTCAAATAATGATGATCCACAAAGCATGCAAAAGTTTGCACCAAGGGGTGTTTTTTTACCACATTTCCAACAATGAATTGTTTCCTTATTTTTAGAATCATCTTCCATATTTTCATCAACATCCAAATGGCTATCTGATTGTTGTTTAATGAGATATTTCTCTTTCATACGTTGTAAATAATTTTGATCTGTTACCCAGATAGTTTTATTTTCAATATATGCCTGTTTGATGTGCTCTAATCTGTACGCATCACCCACTCCGAGTTTTAGCAGTGCATTTACCTCATCAACTATGTCTGTTGAATCCATACATTTTGTATTGAGAGGTCATTCAAAATTATTTCTTTCTATTATTCTAAATCATCAAATTGACACATAAAATCTAAATTGAGTGTATGGAGCACTCTTTATATTGGACTTTATGTTGGAAGAAGAATTAATTGACCTGATGACATTTTGTCTTCAAAATCCAAATTCTTCAGTAATTCTTGAAAAACATAAAAGAATTACAGAAATTGGTCATGAACTTTATGCTGATGGTGGAATTGATGCCTTGGAGAATTTCTTTTTTGTATTACAAAACAGAATAACAGAAGAAATAGAAAAAGATCCATCCCCAATGCGTTCTCTATGGAATGGTCTTACTGATGAATGGCAGTATTGAATTCCTTTATTGAGAAACCTATCCTCTGCCGATTCTGAAAATGGTTGTACTACATGTTGGGCAAGTGCCCTTGATTGCAGGTTTTCCATTTTTCATGGTGTATGGTTTGGCGCCATCGATATCTCGTTTATCTCGGCACTTTACACAATATCCTATTGTCATAATCGATTTAGGCTCAAGGTTCTATTAGCAAGAACTTGTTGAACTTTTTTTACTAAGAGGCAAACCTCAGATCTTAATTATCCTGTTCCAAAACAATTTTTCTCATAATGGGTGATTTTTTGATACATTTAGGAACAAATCATTCGTATTTTTTAAATACATGATATTTTCACAGGACTCTCTTTGTTAAAATTTTAACTTACATTGATATTTAATTTTGAATACTCTGTTAATGCATTGTGATTCACTAGACCTTCCCAAACAAAAATTTCTGCAATAAATTCCCCTGAATCTTTTGGCGTCCATGATAGTGATGGGTTAAGTTTTTGATCTGGTGTTAATTGACCACTTATCCAACCCACTGATACTACAAAGCCTTGTTCATTTTTTATTTGAACAATATATACAAAATTTTGAGATTTTACTTGATTATTGGTAATGTCCGCTGAGATCTGAATCTGTTGATTCACATTAACATTATCTACAACAGGTTGACCAAATGCATTTTCTAATCTTGGATCATTCATTGTTGCTCTTTCTAATTCACTTAATGCAAATGCTGAAGTGAGATTGATCAAAAATACAACCAAAACCAGTGCACTCAATATTCTTATTATCACGCGTTTTTGCTCAATTTTAAGTTAATAAAGCGTTTCTACACTATTTTGATCGATTAGACTAAAATCATTTAGAAATTTTCTAAATTTTTGATAATTGTACTTTTCATTGAAATGATTTTTCCTGGATTAAGTACGTTTTCTGGATCAAAATAATGCTTGATCTCTTTGAATATTTTGTAGTTTTCTTTACCGTATTGTTTTTTGATAAATTCTGAGCGTGCCAATCCATCTCCGTGCTCAGCAGTTATGGTCCCTCCAAGTTTGATAATTTCATCAAAATACTCAATAGCAATTTTTTTGACCATGGCAATTTCTCTTCTGTCTGAAATTAATCTAACGTGGACATTTCCATTCCCCGCATGTCCATAAACAATGGTTTTTGTTTTAAATTTTTTATTTATATTCTTTAGAATTTTGAAAATTTCAGAAAGACTCTCTAAAGGAACTGCTGCATCTTCAATAACATGTGGGATTCTCTTTTCTTTTTTTATTGATTTTAAACTATAGTATAATGATGAATCCCTATATCTCCACCATCTGTTAATCTCTGAATCACTCTTTAGCTTCTTGACAATTTTACCTGTAACTGTAGTTTTTAGCTTTTTTTCACTCAAATTGATATTTTTATCATACTCTACAAAAAGAAGACACTGAGTTTTTGGAGAAAATTTAAAATTTATTTGGTTTAGAGTTGTTTTATCTACAAATTCTATTGCTGATGGTTTAGTTTTGTTTATTTTTATACAATTCATCGATGCATCTGTGATTGATTTGTATTCAACTATACACAAAATTTTTTTCTTTGGACTATCTTTTGTTTTCAATTTAATTGACAATACAATTCCTAATGTTCCTTCAGAACCAATGATTAATTTATGAGAATCCCGAATTGATTTTATTTTATCAATTCTGTATCCTGATGAATTTTTTGTAACATTTGGAAATTTTTCTACATGGATATTCTTTGACAATTCTAGAATTTTTTTTGAAACTTTTTTATTTTTTGGAAGTGATATTTTATTTCCATTTCCATCAATAAAAGTAATTTCTGTTACATTGTCAATTACACTCCCATACTTTAAACTCCTGCTCCCACTTGAATTATTTCCAATCATTCCTCCAACTGAGCAAAAAGCCCCAATTGATGGATTTGGTGGAAAAAATTTCTTATGCTCTTCTAATTTTTTATCTAGTTGTCCTTTGATAATTCCAGGACCTACTGTGACATTGTTTTTGGTAATTTTTAATGAATTAAAATTCTTCATATCAAGTATTATTCCTGTGTTTAGTGCGCTTCCTACAAGTCCTGTTCCTGTTCTTCGTACAGTAATTGATGATTTGAATTTTTTTGCAATCTTTATTGCATTAATGACGTCTTTTTCGTTTTTTGGAACTACTATCACCTTTGGAATAATTTGATATGAACTGGAATCAACTGAATAAAAATTCTTAAATTCTTTTTGGGAAAAAACGTCTCCCATTATTGACGATTCTAATGATTTTATTATTGATTTTTTCATAGAATGAATCTAAATTATGATTCTATAGTAATCCCATCTTTCTGGATCAAACAGTGTGACAAACTCTGCCTGTTCTTTATCCACTCTTGCTCTAATGACATCACGTAATGCAAAACTTGTTAGAAATTTGTATTTCATAGAATGTGCTTGCATGATGAACATATGTCGCATCTCACTTCCTCCTTTTAGTCCCCAGTATCCCATCTTTAATGCAAGAGGTTCTAAAAATATTGTATTTCCTAAACCGTAATTCTCATCTCTGATTTCTTCACGTAGTTGGTATTTTTCAAGTGGGCCTCCTTTTGAAAATCCTATGATTTCACCTTTTTTGTTATTTAGTCGAAGCGTGTTGATAATTGTCTCAGGATCTTTGATTGATTTTTCAAAATTTTCTTTTTGAAATTGTAAGGGTTTGGGTAATTGCAAAAATATGTCATAAAGTGTCTCAATAAATTTTGGGTCTTTTCTTGTAGACATTGCTTCTATTGTTGGAACTAATTTGACATTTTCATAAGAGCAATCTGCCTGAATCGTAATTTCTTGTTGTCTGAGTTTCATAAATGCAAGTACTGTATCGAAAAAATTCTTTCTCATCTCTTTGGGCAGTATCTTGAGAATTGCTCTTGCCATGTCTGTTTCTTTGTTTAATAATTCTTCAAAATACGCAACTGCACTTCTAACTATTAATGAGGGTCTCCATGCAAGTGCATGGGCATTCATCTTTGCCATTTCCATTGCTTTTGAAAAGTCACCTAATGCATAACCGCTTATTCTATCCACTACCGAGAGATACCACCCCATCTCCATGATGTGTTCTTGATATGGTAGATTGTTTCTTGTCAAATCTGAATTTTCAAAACATTGTTTAATTTGCTCTTCTGCATTTTTTTTGAGTTGTCCGCTCCAAGGATACGTTGTTCTTAAAATCAAAATCTTAATTATTTCTAAATCTATTTTTGCAGTTTCAATTAATTGACTAAGTTTTTTGTCCATTGAAATAAATTTTAAAACACTTTCTTCATGAGGTTTGTCTACATTTTTTTGAGGATCAAAATCATGAAATAATGCTGCGACATAGAGATACTTTACATCTTTATCTGTGAATTTCACTTTGTCTTGTATTGATGCTAAAAGTGAAAAATATGTCACCTCTAATTCGTGGTTGATATTGTGGTATCCGTAATAATCAGTTCCTAGCCCTTGACTTTCAAAGAGGTCCATTGTATAATCTAGCATCTCGACATAGCAATCGTCCTCTATCCCTTTTTGCACCATTAGGTTGAGAATCTCATTTCTCATAGAATGTGTATTTGCAAATTGCTGCAATAACAAAAGAATGTGACTCCTGTTTTTAAAGATGATCTAACTGTCCGAATGAATATGTAGTTTTTTATAAAATTTTGAAAGGTTTGACGCCATTTTGAACCTTTTTTGATTCTACGTTCTATCCATTAGAATTGTCTGTATAGATCATTTGCATACATAACTATTAGCAGCCCTATAGACAATCCTGTGAAGACAGTCCATCGTTCTATTTTACTCATAATTATTTTTTAATTTTGATGGGAATTGTAATACGTTTTCACGAAACACTCAATAGAATTTTGACCCTTATTGGTAAACATTCAACTTTCATTGAATAGCTGTATGCTGTTTAAAATGAATAATTTGTATAATATGCATGGGAAATTTACCTAAATTGTCAGATTTGCAAGAAAAATCTGATTATGAGAAAGAACGCAATATTCCAAATTATCTAACAAAGATTCAACATAAAGCAAAAGGAACTATCAAAAATATCTCAAGTTATTTGACTAGATTTGACAATTACCTTGTTGAAACTTACCACAAGCCAAATGAAACCGTTTTTAGTGAAATTCTAGCATATTCTGAGGATAAACGGTATAGAGTCATTTTCGATATTTTACAAGATTATGCGAATTATCTCGGCACTAAAGAAAATCATGTAGGCACCAATAAGATCAGTGCAGGATATGTTAGACATTCAATATCTACTATCCGAAATTATCTTAGATTTTTTGGATTCAAGATAACAAAAGAAGACCTTACTGATAATGTTACATTGCCTAGAATCATTGAAGAAGAAAGAGTTCCATTAGTTAGAGAAAAGTTACAATCACTCACAAACGAAGTAACAGGAAATAGAAGAATTATGTATTTTGTAATGACTTCTAGCGGTCTTAGAATTAATGAAGTGATAAGGTTAAGAAAACGTGATTTCATTTTAGATGAATATGATAGAGTTATGGTTAAAGTTTCAGCTCAAATTTCAAAGACTAGAAAACCTCGAATTACTTTCATAAGTCGAGAATCAGAACGATTGTTAAGACCTATTCTTGATAAGATTAATGATAATGATTGTCCATTTAATCAAAAAAATAGACAATGGGAAAACCATAGACACCAAGAAGAATTGGTCTTTGAACGAATACGAAAAAAGTTAGGATATAATGATAGGTATGAATCGGGAGTTCATCATATCTCATTAACCGATTCCTTCAGGTCTTGGTTTGTTACAAAGTGTAATAGGATTGATTTTGGTTTTGGTCATGCACTTGCAGGACATGAAACTTACATGAAAAGATATGATAGAATGTCAACTAAAGAAAAAGTTGATTTCTACATTAAAGCAGAAAAAACACTACAAGTTAATTCCTATTTGGATGATGAGAAGAATGAGAAAATACAGGAAGTTTACTTGAATCGTATTAGTGATTTAGAAAATGAGATGAATAGTATTAGAGAATTGTTGAAAAGAAAGACAGTTTAGGTATTTCTCATAGATTCGATATAGAAAGGAAAGATGTGTTCTTTCATCTTTTCATTGACTTTGCTTTCTTTGATTATATTCAGATGATTTTTGTCTAGTTTACCGATGGTACATTTTTTCACTTTGTTCTCTATTTTGTGGCTATATGTTAGAACATAATCGTCAGGTCGGTTTGTCTCTAGCCTATCTGCTCTTTCTGGATCCTGATTTTTCTTTAATTTACTAAGTATTCCCGTTCTAGATGATCTTACATGATAATCAAAGGCGTTTGGTCTTCTGTCAAACTTTGGTCTTCCTACTAATTCACAGTTAGGACATCTATCAACTACTCGTATTATTACAGGTTCAAAACGAATTACTTCATACCCGTTTTTCTTTAGGTCTTCTGTAACTTCTTCTTTGGTGTGTTGAAAGTTATTACAAATTCCAATACTTGATTCAGCATAGATGGGTTTTTTGTTCTTATCTACGTTGATATTTTCTTTGATGATAACTTGATTGTAATTTGGAACTTTTACCTTGCTACCATAGTGTTCTTGATTCTTATTTCCTGAATTATCAGTACTGACGGATAAATACGATTCATTTACATATTTCCTTGCCATAAAATAGAATAGCTGTAGTCTGTTATAAAATATCTAAAACCTATACTTGTTATGCACACAACCCAACGTTTAGACCAATCTACACTCAAACGAGTTAGAAAACATGGAAAAATGGGCGAATCATTTGATGTAGCCCTTACCAGATTGTTAGACATAGTTGAACAAGGAGAGAAAGACTCTGTCTAACACTTGTTATTTTTGTAAACGAGAATTTGATCAACATAGTCATCAGGATATTGATAATTGTATTTCTAAATTCAAAAGTAGAATTATTTGGAAAGGGTTAGAAGAAAGTTGAGAGGAATCGTTTTGATTCCTCAATCAACTGCTCACTATCTTAAGCACTTTCTAATTAGTAAACATGTCTTTTGTAAATTTTGTAAATCGTATAGAGATAAACTTTGAAACTGTATCCTGCTCTTACGCAAAGTAATTTTGAGAATCCAAGTAATTTCAAAAATTATACAAAATCGGCAAAGGCTAGACATGTAATCGTAGATGAACAAAATAACATTCGTCAAGGAAGTACCTATTGGGGTGAAGCCTTTTTTGATGGGTTTGTGCTTCCTGCACAAGGTAAATCTAAACCATATTGTAAGAAGTGGATTTCATGGGGTTGTGATAATGTAAAACAGCACCCAAAAAGAAAACACTATGCTGAACATGAGCAAAAAACTTGTAAAACTTCACATTGTCCAAAATGCTTTGAATCATGGATCAATAGACAGGCAAATAGAAGCACTAGAAGATTCTCAAAATTTTTAGAAAATAAAAAATATAATTTCAGGCATATTGTTTTGAGTCCACCACAAGAAAGAGCAAAGATCATGAATTATGAGGGATTGAAAAATTGGTTAAATTCTGTTTTAAAAATTGCAAATATCAAAACCTGTGCTGTGGTATTTCATCCATTTAGATTTCAAGATAGAGAAAAAATCCAACCTTATGTTAGTCCACATTTCCATCTTTTAGTGTATGGAAAAGTAACAAACACTATGGAATTTTATAATAAAACAAAATGGCTAATCAAAAACAAAGGTGGTATGAAAACGGATGTGGATATTTTTAATTGTGTCAGATATTTACTATCTCATGCAGGGGTGAGAAAGAAAACTCATGTTATACGATATTTGGGGGATATCTCTTATAGAAAACTAAAAGTTCAGAAAGAGCCACAAAATCATCATTGTCCATACTGTTCTTTACCATTGACGATATTTTATATCAAAAGTAGTAAAAAATCGCTAAAACCTCCGATAGATTATGTCGGGTTATGGGAAAAATCTAATTTTATTCCATTTTACCCAAATGAGGATTCTCGAAAAGAAGAGGGAGTTCCATTTTATGAATTAAAAAAAGATGCAAAAGATGAACGTGATTACATAGAAGAAAAGATCTACTCGTTTGAAGAATTACTCTCAGTAAAAACTAATTTGCCTAAAATAATTCATAGAAAATACGAACTAAATCAATCAAAGTTTGTTTCATCTTTTGATTGCAAAAAATTAGAAGATTTCATACAAACACCATAAAACTAACACATCACACATTTTCTGACACATTTCATCCCTATCTTAAAGCGGGGGTTTGGGGGTAAGACCCCCAATGTAGTTATTCATTACAGTTAGGACATTCACATTCATCTGTGTCTTTTTTCAAAAATGCATAAAATGAATACCCACATTCTACACAAACCATTTGTTTTTTCTTTGATACTCTGCGTTTTAGAGTCAAAGCTTTGAGTGTCGACACCCATTCTGTACCAAATTTCTCTTCATCCAAGTCGTAAAAGTAATGTTTCCAACTTTTCTTTGTTTTTTTCCTGTGTACACGATTCATTCCAGAATTCTTGTATGCTTTACACACAGACAATGTTATTTTTGTCACTGTAAATCACGTCTAATCACGTCTGTTTTTGACATATCTAAAATACATGATTTTTCCTAATATTGTGTTGGTTTTATTTACTTTGTATACTAAAAATTCTTAATTCATAGTTTAGGCTAGTAAACACTTGAATTTTTGATGAGTTTTACTAAATTTTTTAATATTGCATCAGAGAAATAAAGCGTTACAATAAGGTTCTCTCAAATTCATGGCTCAGGGGAAAATAATTGACCCTGTCAAGGATCGGCTAATTTATTAAAAAAACACAAAACCAAAAATCATATGATAGACAAACGATTGATTATTCCACTAGGAATCATCATAGCCATTATCACATTTGCACTTTGGCAAACATTTCCAGAATACATAGACATCAAGTTAGTAATGACATGGTGGATAGTTGAAGTGCCTATTGCAGTGTTACTACATTACTTCTTGAAGGAACGAGAAAAAACAAACAAACCCCATTTAATTATCAAAGAATCTCTTGCAGATAAACAAAAAGACAGAGACAAATACCATAATCATGTTCAAAAAGATATTTTTGAAAATATTGGAAATAATGAATCTACCTATTATGAGGCTATAAGAAATACCACTAAGATGAAATCTCTCATTCTACAACATTTCTTTACTCATGAACGTAATAGAAACACAGCCATATACACTAGATACAAAGAAGCAAAAACTGTTGAAAATAGATTCAATAACATACATCATGAAATCAATACTGTTATTTCTACACTCATAATGGAAACAACATCAATCACAAGCAAGACAGGTAAAATGATAATATTAGATTTTAAAAATATTTTAACAGTTTTAGGTTTTCCTGAACAAAAAAACATAATGTTAGACAAAACATTCTCTATTGATACTGTGAAATTGATAGATAAATCAAAACTATCTGAAAGATTTTTTCATTTGGAAGAAAAATCCAAAGATTGTTTTTATGTAAAATATAATGATCTTAAATTATCTGAAACAGAATCCAAGAAAATTACTAAAAAATGTTTAGAAATAATATTAGCGAAAGGATTAGAGATTATAAAAATAATACAAGAACTCAACATTTTAAAACAAAAAAATGAACAACTTACAAAAAAAGTAATTGATACAATTTTTCAAGAAATGAAAGAATTGAATGAAAGTGGTAATCCTGATTTAGGAGTATGTTATTCTTGTATTGAATATTTCCCATTTCCGACTAAGAACAAACATAGAAAAAATCTCAACATATTCAATGATGTGTTATTGTGGGGTGCTGAAGACCATTGGGAGTGAATTATTCCTTTCTAAGATATTCACTCATCATAACACGAATAGTCTCAGGTGCTGTCTCTAACATTCTCTCTTTTCGTTACTTCTCTAATGCTTTTTCCATCTCTCCAATGTGGTGACAAGGGGCTTACCATCATCAAAACGCAAGATATGAACCGATACTTGACAGGGAGAAGAATTCACTCATGATCTGTAAAGTTGACAGAATCTACAATAAATAGATGATTCTTAAAGATCAACACTTTTTATCTTATTCAATGCGGATTGTCCCTTTTTACTCACATTGTATTTTGTTCTCATTGGTCTGACATCTGTTATTTCATGTCTTTCTAATAATCCAAATGAGACCATCCAGTTTAGCATTGTAGTTATTGATGCTCTACTATCCACAATTTTGTTATTTTGAGCATATTTGAGTATCTCGTTGTAATACATGCTCTCATGCTTCATCAAATATTCAAAAATGTCATAGAATCCTTTTTTGGACATGTTATGCATAAATTCAACTAGTTTTTTCTTCTCAACCAACAAAAATACATACTAAGGACAGCGGAAAAGTTGTAAGCATATCAATACTAGTCTGATACTAGTATCAATAGTCTGATATACTAGATATTTTGATTATTAGAATATGATGCAAGGAAAGATGATTCTGGAGTTAGAGTAAGTTTTGCTTGAAGAAAAAACAGAGGTAAAAACATTCAGTGTAAATACTAACGAATTTGTCTCAATGAACAAAAAATTTAACAGAGGATAATAAAAGTATGAAAAAAATAATATTTTTTACAATTATTGTATTTTTGTTAGTTGGTGTTTCAATTACATCTATTTCTGCACAATCTCAATATCAAATTCCATCATGGGTTAAAGGAGTTGCAAACTTTTGGGTAGAGGGAAATATCTCTGATAGTGATTTTGGTGAAGCAATTACCTTTTTAATTGATCAACAAATTTTAAAAATTTCAATAATCGAACAATTACAAAATGAAAATGCTCAACTAAAAGCAGAAAATTTAGAATTACGTTCTCAACTTGATTTGCCAGAACCAACATCTGAACCAACATCTGAACCAACAATTATGGTTACAATAAGTACAGATCAGGATTCCTATGATATTGGAGATTCAATTTATGTTAAAGGTCTTGTGAGAAATTACATTTCCGATGTCGTTACATTAGTTATAAGTAATCCTGAAGGCGATACGGTCACACTTGATCAATTAACCCCAAGAACAAATGGATTGTTTACATCTAACTATCCTATTGGATCTATGTTTGATTCTAGTGGAACATACCAAATTACTGTTAAACATAAAGGAATCATAGCTACATCTACTTTTGAATTTACAAATAATGGTGGAATACAAAACTCAATTGATGTCACTACTGACAAAGCATCATATTCAGAGGGGGAAATAATTCTAGTAACAGGTAAAGTTAGAGATCTGTATTCTGGCACTCCTGTAAGTGTAATCATTATTGATCCTAATGGAGATTTAGTTTCTATGTCACAAGTACAAGTTAGTACTGATAAAAAATTTAGTACTGAACTTACTGTAGGTGGTGCATTAATGGAAGTAAAAGGAACCTATACAATTACTGCCCAATACGGAACTGAAAATAGATCTGCTAAAACAACCTTTGAATTTGGAGGCATTGCCAGAATCACTCTTTCTTCAAATGTTGACCTTGTTGCAAATGGTTCAAATGTAATCATTACTGGAAATATTGAATCTTTTGATTTTACATCTGGTACAGTTAGTTATGTAGTCCGTTCCCCTGAAGGAAATTTAGTTACTCTTGGTCAATCAATCCCACATTCTAATGGAACTTTTGAATTTTCATTGATTGCTGGTGGACAATTATGGGAATTAAATGGAGATTATACTGTTGAGGTAAAATATGGCGGAATCACCAGCGAACTTGTACTTGATTATGTTGGTGGGAATTAGTTGTTTCAATATCTTAGACTCTAAACTTGCTAACACCTAATTTTTATGAATAATGATAGATTATTTGATCTAGTTTTAATGGATATTCTGTTACACTATCAGAAGTATGTAATTTTGAAACATAATTCACATTTAATCTATTGTCAATAATTCACATCATAGTATTTTTTTATATATGAAATGGTCAGTTTGTAATATGCAAAAAATTCGATACAAATGTGATGTTTGTGAAACATTCGATGTTCGCATGGCAAGTGAACAATCTGAAATTTTCAAAGATCCAAAATGTGTAAACTGTGATCGTTCATTACGTGTAATTTAGCCATCAACCGACTTTTTACACTCATTTTACCCACCGTAGATTTGACAGTACCAACATCCGAATTTCTTATAAAGATCTTTCAGATTTGTTTGATTATGACTATTGATAATGCTGTTAAAGACATACAGGATATTTATGATTTGGTGGTGAAATTTAATGAAGATATTCAAGATGTACCTATGTCAAAAATACCTGAACTTGGAATAGCTTTAAAAAATGTTTTTGATGATAATGATATCAATAAACTCAAACCCCTTGCAAAATCTTTTGTTCAGGCTATCAAAGGATTTACTTTTGGTGCATTATTAGTAAAAGAAGGCGATAATCGACTCTGCGTAGATTGTGGTAAAGCATTTGCTTTTCATAAAGAATGTGATTATCATACCGCATTTGGCAAAGATGCTCCCGTAGATTGTCTAAAATTTATAGAGCCAACTAAAATTTAAAAACTTAGATTCTAAACTTGTTACACCAATTCTAATATACAAAGTATAACTTTTACATAATTATGACAAAAAAAGATCACATTGTAATACATAGTATCAAACATCATCTCCCAGCAGGTGGAATTGGTGCTACAATTGGCATCTATTGGGTAGTTGACTCTGCCAAAGAAGGACTATCTGCTATTACGAACGATTCAGAAATAATACAAGGATGTATTGAGATAGCTCAATCAGTATTGCCATTCTAGTTTCTAAAACTATGTTTTATTTTTTTAATTTATACCTAGAATATCCTTGAATGTTAATTGTTTTTGAGTAACACTCAATAGAATTATGAATTGATTATTTTCTAATGTCTGTAAACCCTGATTTGCTTGAAACTCTAATGTCTCATAATGAGAAAGATCCTCTAAAATTCAATCTTGCATTAAATAATGCCTCATATCCAATAATTGGTGTCTCCATAACCAATTCTCCTATTCCTGTAAATGAGCCTACTACTCGTGGAGGGGTCTACTTTTCTGATACCTTTGCCTACAAAATGAAAGGGGTAATTGAAGATCTATCGATTGTTCCATTATTGACAAAGAAGATGCTAGGGCCAAACACTGAATTTGGTGAATTAAAAATTACCACTCAAATAGAATCCGAAGGAAAATCTGTGAATCTTGAAATCTTTACAAATCTTACGAATAGTGTTCAAACCCCAAACTCGATTGAACTTAGCATGATAATTGTTAAACTGAATTCTGTTTAATTGACTTTAAGATATTTGTCATATTTTTCTCTACTTTCTTTATCTGAAAGTACTTCATATGCCTTGTTTAATTTAATCATCTCTCCTTCTGAATCTTTTTTTGTTTTATCTGGATGAGTTTTTTTTGCCAACTCTCGAAACTTTTTCTTAATCTCGTCTTGTGTTGCATCTCTTGAAATATCCAATACCTCATAATAGTTTGGAAGTTCATTATTCAAAGCAGCCTCTCGAAATTCTTTGTCTTCTTTGGTATTCTTTCTTGTTCCTAATTCCTCATAATCGTCTCCCCAATCTGAATGATATTTTTCATATGTCTTTTCCTTTTTTGATTCATGTTCTTCTTTATCATAAGATGTTTTTTTACGAAGTATGATGTCTCTGGCTAAAAACAGAAAGATTGCAATCACTGCAATTGCAAAACCTGAAAAAAGAATGATTTTCTCTTCATCTGTTACTTCAAGCTCCATGTCTATATTATTTGATTGTGCATAACCTAGTTGGGACGTCCCAAAAATAATTAATGAAATTATAAAAATACTGAATCGTTTCATTTTGCTACCTTATGTCAATCGAAAATCTTCTTTTGCTGTATTTAGAACAACATGTGTAATTGTATTTTCCACATTTGGAATGACTGCAAGACCCTTTACAAACTTGCTTAATTCGTTTCTTTCCTTGAATTTTGCTATCACTATTGTGTCTGTAGAACCTGTAATATCATAAACTCCACACACATTTTCAAATTTTGATATTTCCTCTTCAATGCTCAGAATTTTGTCATTTTTTGCGATTATCTCAATAATTGCTGTTAATGAATATCCTATTTTTTCATGATCAATAATTGCTGTATATCCTTTAATGATCTTCTCCTTTTCTAATTTTTTAATTCTCGATAATACTGTGACAGTTGACATCCCAAGTTTCAGTGCTAATTGCCTAGCTGATTGCCTGGCATCCATCATTAAATTTTTGAGAACCTTTTCATCCGTATCGTCTAGATTCATAACTTTCTATGGCGAAAAATTTATTTAAATTTTGACTAAATGCTTGTAAATTTGTTCAGTTTTTTTTACTTTGTTTTGATAAAATTTGTTTCAAATTTAATAGAATTGGGGTTTCTTGTAATTTATGAGTCAAATTCAAGATCTTGTGAAAAAGGGCCGATCTTTTATGGATGATGGAAAATTTGATGAAGCTTTGGGCTTTTTTGAGCAAGCACTTTTTTTGAATCAAAACGATCCTGACCTTTGGAATTACAAAGGAGTGGCACTTCGCAGTTTAGGAAGGTACGAGGAAGCAATGGAATGCTTTAACAAATCACTTGAAATTGATCCTCGAGATAAACATGCCTCATGATTTTGTTCTGACAAATTGTTCATCAACTTTATATTCATAAATTTTAACCGAATTTTGCCGTTACAAGGTTTGTAGGCATAACCTAGTTGTTCAATCACATACGGAAAGAAAAACCTTCATTCAAAATAATTAATCTCAGAGAAAATTTGAATCGTTTAATTGACAAAGTGGAAATTTAGATTCCTTTTAGTTAATCTATATTATTAAACATAGGAAAACATCAGAAATGAGCAAAGAAGAACCAAGTATCACTATGTTTGATAAACAATACCTGATTGACACCAATAAGAAAATTCTTGAGAGGCATCGCAGACTGACTGGTGAAAGGGTATGGATTGGTACTACAAAAACAATTGATGACATACTCCCACATGTGAACAGTGTTGGAAACTCTGGAAATAAGAGAGAAGATGTAGTTGAAAAAGCAACACATTTGATGGCTAAAATCACTCACGCTCAACCATTTGAAGATGGTAATAGAAGAACAGGGATAATCTCTACAATGCAGTTTTTACGTGATAATGGTTATGAATTAGAAATAGAATCAGGACAAGCGAATCTGGATATTAGAAAGATGTTAAAGGAGATCAAGATGCATATGAGTGGACTTCATAAAGAGACACTTGAACAGATTTCTTTTTATATTTCCAAAAGGATTGTATCATTATGAGTAAAGAACAAGAAAAATCCACAGATGAATTAATTGAGAAACATTCTGACCTTTTAGAAGAACTTGCTCATGATGATTAAATATACCTAAAATTATGGTAATGTCCTGTAAAACTCTTGTAAAATAAGACTATATTATTAACAAGATATTATCAAACACTGTGAGTAATGAAATAGATAAGGTGCTGAGACAAGCTTTTGAGTATGCAGAAGAGGAAAAATTTGATGATGCCCTCAGACTTTATGATTTAGCCCTAAAAAAAGAACCTGAAAACATTAACGCACTGGTAGACAAAGGTGTGACCCTACAAAACATGGGACGAATTAAACAAGCGATTAAGTCATATGATGAGGCACTTTTAATCTCTCCCTATTTTCTTGATGCCTTATTGAATAAGGGTGCTGCATTACATTCCGATCAAAAATATCCTGAGGCAATAGAATGCTATGATGCGGCATTAAAGATTGACAAAAAATGTGCTATGGCACTTGCTTACAAAGGACTTTCGTTAGGCGAAATGGGAAAACTACAAGATGCCCTAAAACATTTCAAAAAAGCACTCTCTATTGACAAACATTATGATTTGGCAAATATCTCAAAGGAGATTGCACAAGATCTACTAAAATCCATTAAAGAAAAGAAATCTAAAACACAGTAACATCGCCTGGAGCGGGCTGCCTTTTGATGTCTTTTTCATGTGATTCTAAGAATTCTTTATGTTTTGATTTTTGATGCTCCCTTAATCTCTCGATATTTTCAAAACCCTCATGACACAAGTAACATTTTGGTTTGTGTTCATCAACTAGTGGAAGTACCATGATGCTATTGAATTTTTGGCTTACTTATTTCTTGAGACTGTGAACTTGCCAATGACTAAAGTCAATTGACTTCTTCCTACTTCAACGACCGAGTTTCTGATCTCCACAGGCGTGCATTCCTGCGGTTCCCGCAGTAGTATGTCTGAACACAATCCGTTTTCGGCTTTACGTAACAAATGGCACATGTTCATATTATTCATACGACCGTATTTGCCTAACTCTAACATGCAGTTGATTACACATGTAATGTGTTTGAATATTTGATTGTGTTTTGTTTTGAGTTGTGGTGTGTTTGCTTTCATCCCAACCCTAAATGATGTTGGGTTTTTCCGCTCACATCTATAAGGAATATATCCTGATGGTGACATGATATGTCGTGTTAGAGCAACTAGTTGGAGATTCTCAAGCGTTAGATCGTGCAATTGCAGGGGAGGAACTATCATACAATGATGGTCTTGAATTGATGAATTATGATAATCAACACATTCTTGCAGCAGTTGCAGATAATGCCCGGAAAAAACTAGTTGGAGATACAGTCACTTTTGCAGCTTCCTACTACATGAACTACACAAATGTTTGCGCTGCAAGTTGTCAAATGTGTGCCTTTTATCGAAAAGAAGGCGCAGATGACGCATATACTTTGACTCCACAAGAAATTGAACAAAGAGTTGGAATTGCAGAACAGATGGGTGCAACCGAAGTTCACATAGTGGGAGGATTCCATCCAACACTGCCGTTGGAATATTATGAAGATATGATGAAAGTAATCAAAAAGAATCATCCTAAACTAAACATTAAAGCACTTACTGCAGCTGAGATTTATTTTTTATCAAAATTAACAAAAAATTCCACAAAAGAAATTCTGTCTCGTCTTAAAGATGCAGGACTAGATTCAATGCCAGGTGGAGGCGCTGAATTGTTTCATCCAGAAATTCGTGATAAGATTGTAAGGGGAAAATGTACAGGCCAGCAATGGCTAGATGTAATTGAAGAGGCGCATAATATGGGAATACAAAGTAATGTTACAATGCTATATGGGCATATTGAAAAACCAGAACACATCATTGATCATTTGATTAAAATTCGTGAATTGCAAAAAAAGACCAATGGCTTCATTACGTTAATTCCGTTAAAGTTCAGTTTGGATAATACCGAATTGGAGCAACAACATTTAGTGAATAATGAATGCTCATCATTATATGATTTGAAGATAATTGCGCTTTCAAGACTAATGCTTGCAAACGTTGTAAACAACATCTCTGTTTATTGGGTTGCATATGGTAAGAAACTTGCACAAGTTGCATTATCAAATGGCGGAAGTGATTTAGTTGGAACTGCATTTTCTGAGGAAATTTATCGTGCAGCAGGAAAACCTACTGCATCATCCGTGGAAGAATTGGCTACAATGGTTAAAGAAATTGGACGTTCTCCTGCACAGAGAAATACTCACTTTGGAATCTTAAAACAATTCTAGTTTTAGACTAATATTAAAAATTCAAATTGATTAATCCTTGTTTTTTAGCGATCTGTTTGGTATATTCCAATATCACTGTGATTTTTAGTTTTATGAAGGTCATAATTTGAAAAATCATTTTTGACAATGTTCCAAAAGTATTTAGATATGGTCATTGCCGATTTTAAGTATGGAAAAATATGAAAAATTACTAAATATGTTAATGGATTTTAATAGTGATATTAGATTTGCAGCAGTTTGTGATAAACAAGGTGAAATTCTATGGAACAGTAAACGTACTGGTGTAAAAAACATGGTTCCAATGGAAGATACAAAAAAGACCCTTCAAAGAGCATTGGGTGCTTGGGATGAACGTTCAAAAATCACCGATTTGGTTGGAAAAGGAATCTATGTGATTGCAGCATATGAAAAATTAAAGCGAATTACTATCCCCTTAGACAGTAAACATATCTTGTTTATCAGCGTGGATAATGTCCCGTTAAAGGATTCAAAGAAGAAAAGCTATGGACATTTAGTTGAAATGGGAAAGATAATGTCTATTGTAGATTTTGTAAATTCTACAAACTGAGTAAAATAATATCTAAGATTTATTATCTAAGCGTAGAAAGTACTCTGAACTGCATCACTTAGTAGTTTTGAATCTAAGTTTCTTATTTTTTCTGCAAGTTGTGCAACATATTCTGGAGCCATACTTCTATCCAATGTGAGATATACTGTAATCATTGGCAAATACAAAATAAGTTGCTGCATTTTTTCTCGGATTATGTGCACATGTTCTGTCATACCATACACATCATTGAAATGTTCACGTCTACCTCTACGCAAACCAACTTGATAGTAAAACATCACTCTATCTTCATCTGGTTCATTTGGAATTGAAGAAGCTGATGATTGATCAGTTAACAAATGGCCTTCCAAATCAATTAAGCCAAGATGTTGAATCAAAGGATCTACTTTGAAGATTTGACTTGCAAGTTTTTGAATTTTTTCATTTACCAATATAAAAAAAATATTTTGATGAAAAATAAACCTATCGTATGATGATGTATGAATTCAATAAAATATTGTTTACATAAAGCTCATTCACAATATTTAATTCGTAAGCATTTTGATATTCTAACATGATAGATTCTAATTATTAGATGAGACATGTGAGAATATCTTAAACAACGAGATTAGGTTTTGTGGAATTGTCAATAGTGTGGGACGACAATATTTGTGTGGGGTTATTCATTAATGTATTTTTTTGCAACTGACTTTGCAAAGATTGTTCTTTGCAAATTCATCAAACTATGATGAAATCTAAAAAAATTTACGCCAAGTAATGATACAAAAAGATAGATGTCTATTATTTTGTAAATTCTACTACCTAAATAATGCCAAAATTATTTTTCCATGTGTTTTTTCATAGAGTCTAGTTTCTCTTCCATCTTGAGATGTTTGTCTCTTCTTGAATCAATTTTTATTACAACTTCAACTCTGGCAATTCCAAGATTGTGGACCACTTCCATCATTATTTTTGTTGCGCTATTAATTACATCGATATTGTCTGACTCCAAAATTGTTCCCATAGGATTAATTTGATATCTCAAATTCTCAATTTTTTGAATTGATTCTATTGCCTTTGCAATGTAAAAACTGGCACTGGTAGTCTTTGTTGCCATGGGATATATGGAAATTTCAGCTTGGATCAAGATTGATTTTATACTGTTATTTTCATAATTATATCTTCTATGTGATTAATGATTAGAAATTGATTATGGCGTTGGTTTGATAACTTTGGATTCTCTATCGCGTTTACAAAAACTACAATACTCCTCTGATGAATTTCTACTAATTGGGGTTAAACAATCATGGCAATACTTCATGTTTATTGTTAGATCAATCCAGTATATTAGGAAACTAATTCTGAATTCTAATGACTTTTGTTAAATTGTTAATACCGATGGATTCTCTCTAAACATTGATGATTCATAAAATTCGTTATTTTGAATCCAAGCATCTATCTGAAGGCGTTTATCTTCAAGATGTCGTTAATGACTTTCTATCCACAAAAGGTGATAACATAATTGCCGTTCTGCCTATTATGGAGAGTGCCTTGTTAGTCCACTATACGGAATAACCCTCTAATTTTTTATCTAATCTCAAAAATAATTAATCTACTACTAGTCCCAATAATATGATCTTGGCAAATGATTAGTTACTTATACTACTGTCCCCCTTTAATGAAAAGATGAGAATATCCTACTGGGACTTAAAAACCGAAAATGATTAAAGAAAAATGTGATAGATGCGGTTCACCATTAGGAACTGAAAGCAGAAAAACCAAACAAAGATTTTGTGGTAATTGCAAAAAGAAATTTGAATTATACAGAAAGTAATGTTTTTTAGATTATTCGGCAGGCTTTTTTTCTTTTCTTTTAGCACTGTCTTTTTTCCTTCTTGCACCAAAACTAATCAATACTAACAAAAATCCAATGCCAATTAGCATTCCAGCTAATGTGTTATAGTCTTGATTTTCTTGCTGTGCAATTAGCAAATCAACTGCCTCTTCTTCAGTCATTCCTGTCTGACCTGCAGGCATTGTTGCACTGATATTTATCACCAAAATCGTCCCGACAATAATCATTGCAAGACCTCCTGCCAGTATTCTTTTATCAACTAGAACCATTGATAACACTAGTTGTTGTTTTACCATATATTAGGTATTTTCTTACTCTAGAATCCTTCAGGTGGTTTTTGAACAAAAACATTGCATACAAGTACATCTGTTTTTGAATCTCTGTATTGGACATTGCATGATACAAACTTTCCTTTCAATGCGCGCTCTAGATCTTCTTTTGTAGTTTCTCCATATTGTGGTTGATCAGGATCATCTATTTTTCCAATCATTATTTTTTCAGTTTTGCCGTACTCCTCCTGATTATCTTTTCGTGTGTGACTAACAAGTAATTCAAATACGTTGTTTGTTAAGATTCCAATTACGGCTCCACCAATTCCGTCTCCCATATTTTTAAAATTTTTCTGTTCTATAATTACTTGGTGGCTATGCTAAGTTCAAAATCTGGAACTAATTTTTTCTCTTTTGCCATCTCAAAGAGTTTCTTGATTGACTCCTCACCTGGATCTCCCATATTGACTGTTACCTGATTGACATACATTTTGACAAACTTTTCAATCAAGTCTCGCGGCTTTCCTCTGGAATGCTGCATTGCATATTCTATCGCGTCATCAAAATTCTCTAAACCAAACTCTATTGATGATTGGAGATATTTGTCAAACTTTGCAATTGTTTGCATGCCTAGGTCTGTTCTGATGACATTGATTCCAAGTGGAACTGGAAGACCATTTGTTGTCTTGTCCCACCATTCCCCAACATCTAAAATTTTGACGTTGCCTTCTTGTTCATATGATAATTGAGTTTCATGAATTACGAGCCCTGCGTCAACCTTGCCAGACTTTACTGCTTCTGGAATGTCGCTAAAATTCATCTCAACATAATCAAACTTTCCAATCATTAACTGAAGTAGCAAAAATGCAGATGTCATTTTTCCAGGTATTGCAATTTTACATTTTTTCAATTCATCAATTGATTTTTGCTCTCTTGCTGTAACAATTGGCCCATAACCTATTCCAAAACTTCCGCCACTTCTCAGTATTGTATATCCTGGAATATATGCACATGCATGAACTGAAACTGCAGTAACGTCAAGTTCTGGGTCTGTTGCCTTGCGATTTAATTTCTCAATATCTTCAATGACGTGATTGACTTTAAAGTCTGGTGATGGCACTTTGCCTGTAAACATCCCATAAAACATGAATGCATCATCTGAATCAGGAGTGTGGCCTACAGAAATTTCCATGTTTATTTCCTAAATTCTCGTAATAAATACCAAAACCTGTCTTGAATCGTTTTTCTAATATATGTCTGAAATAACTTGTTATCATGAATTCCATTGAAGCATATGAAAAAGACATAGAGTTTCAATTGAGTTTTTTAAAATCTTTTAAAAATCAAAAACCACTTTCTCCAAATCTTCAAAAAAATATTTTGTTTACTGGTAGTGGCGATTCCCTTGTATCTTCAATGCTGGCCGAATCGTTTTCAAATGGAATTGTAAAAGCGATGGATCCACTAGATTTGTATTCAAATAAGAAACTTGTAAAATCTAAGCATGTTTATTTTGTATCAATATCTGGAAATACTATTACTAACATCAAGGTTGCCAAGATTGCAAAAAAAGCAACTGCAATAACATCCAATCCCAACAGTAAATTGGCAAGGGTGTCTGATGAAGTAATTTTACTTGTCTCTCCAAATAATGATATATTTACTGCTGGAAGTATCTCGTTTTTAGAAAGTGCACTAACGTGTATTTCTTTGGTCAGAAAGATAACGATTCCAAAAAATGACAAATTATTTTTTAAAGCAAAATCTGATGCAAACAAAGCAAAAATTTCAAAAAGATTGTTTATTTTGGGAAATATGCATACCTACCCATTGGCAATGTACTGTGCTGCAAAATTCTATGAAATTTTAGGTTATGATGCTCATTATTGTAGGATAGAGCAGTTCTCTCACATGGAATTATTTTCTTCAAAAAAGGGAGACACTGTAATGATTTTTGAGGAGAAAAACTCTCACAATAAACAACTAGTAAAACACCTCCAAAAAATTGGCATAAATGTAATCCATCCTGACGTGCCATCTGAAAAGATATCTCAAATGATTTACTTTACATTTTTCTCTCAACTCCTTTCTCTAAACGAGGGAAAAAAGAAAAAGAAAAATGATTGCTATTTTGTTACGGCAGATAAAATTCGAAATGTTTCAAACCAAATGATCTATTGATCTTTTACAAGGCTAAGGTTTAATACCTGAATACTAGGGTCTGCGAATATGGTAAAATTCAAGTCAACAGGGGAAGTTCTAAAAATTATCAAGAACAAAGACCAAATCCGTAACTTTGGTGTTATTGCTCACGTTGACCATGGAAAGACTACAATGAGTGACAGTCTTTTGGCAAACTCTGGAATTATTGCACCGTCTGCTGCTGGAAAAGCTTTGGCAATGGACTTTGACAAAGAAGAACAAGCAAGAGGAATTACAATTTATCAAGCAAACGTTACTTTACACTTTATAAAAAATGATAAAGAATATGTCATAAACATGATTGACACACCTGGACACGTAGACTTTAGTGGAAGGGTAATTCGAAGCCTTCGGGCAATTGATGGTGCAGTAGTAGTTTGTGATGCAGTAGAAGGTATTATGACTCAAACAGAAACTGTAACTAGAATGGCGCTAGAAGAGCGTGTAAAACCAGTTTTGTTTATCAATAAAGTTGATAGGCTCATCAAGGAACTAAGATTAACTCCTGAAAAAATGCAACAACAATTGGCAGATGTCGTATCCAACTTTAATCAATTAATTGACACATATGCAGAACCTGAATACAAAGAAAAATGGAAAGTGTCAATTCAGGATGCTAGCGTAACATTTGGCTCTGCAAAGGATAGGTGGGCAATTAACCTTGATTTGATGAAAGAGCGAGGAATTTCATTTAAAGATGTAATTGATGCATACCAGAACGAAAAAGTTGATGAGCTTGTAGAAAAAGCACCCCTAGCTGATGCGGTTCTTGGAATGGTTGTAAAACATCATCCGGCACCACATGAAGCAGTAAAGTATAGAATTCCACAAATTTGGAAAGGTGATTTAGATTCAGATGTTGGAAAAGCATTACTTGCATGTAGTGATGATGGTCCAACAATTATGATGATTGTAAACATGGTATTGGATCCCGCAGCAGGACCTGTGGCAATTGGTAGGTTGTTTTCTGGTAAAATCAAAGACGGACAAACGATTAACATTATTGATGCAAAAAGAGAGGGACGTGTACAGTCTGTCAATTTCTTTATGGGAAATCAAAGAGAACAGGTAGGTGAACTCGGGGCTGGAAACATTCCTGCATTACTTGGATTGACTGAAGCTAGAGCAGGAAACACGTTATCTTCAATCAAAGACATTCCAATGTTTGAAGGCGTTCATTATGTTTCAGAACCTGTCGTTCAAATTGCAATAGAACCAAAACATCCTAAAGATTTACCTAAACTAGTTGAAATTCTCAAACAACTAACAATTGAGGATCCAAATCTTATTGTAAAAATTGATGAGGAAAGTGGGGAAACAATTGTTGCCGGAATGGGAGTTTTACATCTTGATGTGGCAACACACAGAATCCAAGATGCAAAATGTGAAATCGTAACATCTGAGCCTTTGATTAACTATAGGGAAACAGTAAAGGGAGGCTGTGAACCAATTATGGCAAAATCTCCAAACAGACACAATAAAATTTTCATGAAAGTAGAACCACTAGAACCTGAAATTGCCCACATGCTAAGAACCGGAGAAATCAGCGATATGAAAGACAAGAAGATTGTTGCAGAACTACTAAAGAAAGCTGGATGGGATACTGATACAATTAAGAGAGTTATGAAATTTGATTCTCGTGGCAATGTTTTGATTAACGGAACAAAAGGTGTGCAGTTTGTACAAGAATCCACTGATTCTATTAATTCTGGATTTGAAGACGTTATGAAAGAAGGACCTCTATGTAAAGAGCAGATGAGGGATTGCAAGTTTATCTTTACTCACTTTGTTCCTCATGAAGATACAGCACATAGAGGGCTCTCTCAACTTGGCCCTGCTTCTCGTAGAGCCTGTATGGGTGCTTTGTTAACTGCAGGAACTGCAGTTTTAGAACCCACATTGGCCATTGAAGTTCGTGTTCCTACTGATTTGGTTGGAAATGTAGCAACAGTTCTTTCTGGAAAGAGAGGCAAAGTACTTGACATGTCACAAAAAGGCGCATCAAGTATCATTACAGGCGAGATTCCAGCTTCTGAGACATTCACACTATCTGAAGAGATGAGAGGTCAAACAGCAGGACGTGCAACATGGAATACTTCCTTTAAGGAATGGACTGAAGTTCCAAAATCAATGTTAGGACCAGCAGTAGCTGATATTAGAAAGAGAAAAGGATTGGCGCCAGATCCACCAGGCGTTAACGAGTTTATCGATAAAGAGTAAAAATGGCGTTCCACGTTTTGTGAGGGAAAACCGATTGTGTTGTCGTAATGCTTTTTTGATTAAAGATCATTTGTAAAATTATGTATGCAGTTTTACTTCTATTTGAAAAAAATGACAAAGAATACCTATCACAAATCATTTCCAAACTATCAAACCAATACAAATCACCATTTTTTACTCCTCATGTAACTGTATACGGATTAGTTGATACTTCACTTGAAGAATTAGACAAGATCATTTTGGATAGCATCAAGGGTATCAAGTCATTTAACATTGAAAAAAATACCATTTCTTTTTCAGATGACTTCTGGAAGACTTTGTTTATTGAGTTTAATTCCAATGAAAATATGCTAAAAATAAACAAAAACTTGACAAAATATCTGTCACAATTTGCCAAGTATGATCTCAAACCTCATGCAAGCTTGATTTACAAAGAAATGACTACTAGGGAAAAACAAAGACTAGCCGATACCATTGAAATAAAAAATAGTTTTAAAATAACTGGGGTTGGAATTCAGGTATTTTCTGAACGTATTGAAGAATGGAAAATAGTACGAGAACACCAGTTAGATTGATTTTGACACAAAAGGAAAAGAGAAATCATTACAACGTAAAACTGCTTCAAGGTTATGGGGCATCACTCTCTCAAAGACTCCAAGATCATTCTAAAAAATGGCAGACATGATATCACTGGAAATCAAGAATCCGAAGAATGGTTTGTCAAAAATATGCCTTGTGAGAAAATAGTTCTTTTAGGTCAAGATACGTTTCAACTTATGCCAGAATAAATTCTCATTATTCCTCGATTATGCATTGGTGATGAATAATTGATAATCGCCCAAAATGATACAAAAATTACCTGAATTCTAATATCTAGATTTTATTTTGAGGCATGATTTGAAAATTGATAAATTAATTATTTGAAAAATAAATTGAATATTTTCCTCATTTTAGATTGCTCCTCATCTGTTTTATTTGCTAATGTGGGAGTTGGTTTTTCTACAAAAATTCCTTGTGGGCGATACAACAAAATTGCAAGTAAAATTGCCCCTAATAACAAAAAGTCAAGCCAAATAACATCAAATGGCACAAATCCTTCCAAAGAATCCTTGAAAAAAATGATGAACTTTCGTAGTGTTACAAAAACTAGTGTTCCAATCAACACACCCTTGTTGTTTGCAAGTCCTCCAATCAATATCATTAGAAACGGCCAAAACGTCCAGCTTGCTCTGTCATACGCAAATGCAATTGTACCACCAACGTAAAACGCGTATAATGCACCGCCAATTGCAGCAAGTGCAGCTGAGATCATTATTACTTTAATTCTAATCTGCATGGAATTTTTTCCAAGAGCTTCTGCTGCCACTTCATTATCTCTAACTGCTCGAAGCATTCTTCCTAATGGTGAGCGAATCATCCTTTCACTATACACATAAATGACTGCTGCAATTGCTACCAAACCAATTGTTGCTATAGGAAAACGCAGTTCATTAGGTAAAAATGACAGAGGATCAGGTACTTGTACTCCTAGGGTTCCACCAACTAACGGTGTGTAATTATTTCCAATGATTCTAATACTTTCTCCAAACGCTAATAGCGTTATTGCCAAATAATCTCCACGTAATCTTATTGCAGGATATGATGTAAGTAAACCGATTCCTCCTCCAACACCTGCAGCAATTCCTAATGTTAAAAAGAAAACTACAAAACCAATTCCAACATTATCTACTAACCATAGATTGATCTGAGATACTATTAACAAATTATCTGTAATGTAATCTCCTTCTATTCCTGCAATACTGGCAAAAATCCTGCCTGGAATTGACGCTGCAACAAATGCTCCTGCACCCACTGCTAACACTTTGCCAAAATTTGGAATTCCAGTATACCCAAATTCCATATTCAAACTAAGATTTACAATTACATAGATTGCAAAAATTGCAAGTAAATCTACAATGAAAATAGTTTCAGCTTCTAAAACCATGTCTCCTCAACTTTGACCAATTAATCCCAGCTAATCCCTTTGGTGCCAAAAATAATGTAACTACAATGAATATCAATGGAATTAAAGGACGATATGCAATTAACCATGCGCCAAATTCTCCCGCCAAAAATCTAGTTCCTAGAACCTCTGTTAATCCTACAAGTATGCCTCCTGCTATTGCGCCATAAATGGAAAGAAATCCTCCTGAAATACTTGCAGCAAATACACTAGGAATTAACTGTGGGCCAAGGTTCGGATCTCCTTGAAACCACAATGACATCAAAGCTCCTGCAATTCCTGCAAAACCTCCTCCCAATAACCATGAGACTCCATAAATCAATTTTACATTAATCCCAACTGTTTCTGCCAAATCTGAATTCTCAGTTGCTGCTCTCATTGCAATGCCAAATTTTGTTTTTCTTAACATAATGTGTAGTGTTATTGCCAAAATTGCAATAGTTATTGGAGCTACAATAACTATCAATGGCAATCCCATAAACTCAATATCGTAACTACGTAGAGAAAATTCCCTGGATGTAATCTGATATGTTTTCACTATGTAATCTGCTGTGATATTTAGTAATGCAATCATCACTAAATCAAACGCTAGTGTGGCAATCATCTGAATTGCTTGAGAAGATCCTTTTCGAATCAATGGTTTTAAAATGAATGTATATAGTAAAACTGCCACAATTCCAGATATTGCAAAAGATATTGGTATTGCAATGTATGGTACAAGACCCCAAACATGAGTTACAATAAGTGCAATATAGACTCCAATTGTTGCAAATGAAGCATGAGCAAAATTAGGCACTCTTGTTGTGATGTATGTTAGTGTGAGACCAATACCAAGTAGAGTTAAAAGACTTGAAAATATTATTGCATCAGAGAATATAGGATCAATAGTCAAACCATCACTATGACATCGAAAACCCTTAATTTCTTTATACCTTTGTTGTTTTGATGATAATTTTATCAATTTCTGATATTAGAAAAAATTTTGGAGGTCTAACAGTTCTTCATGGAATTGATATGGAATTAGAACGAGGAAAACTGTACCAACTAATTGGACCAAACGGTAGTGGAAAAACTACCCTGATTAATGTAATATCTGGATTATTGAAACCCGACTCTGGTAAAATAGTCTTTGAAGGAAATGACATTACATCAAAAGGACTCTATGATACTTTCAAGACTGGCCTGGTTAGAACTTGGCAAGTCCCACAACCATTTGCAAATCTTACAACTCTGGAAAATTTTCTTATCTCAAGTAGTAATAATTCTGGCGAATCTTTTCTTTATGCTGCACTAAAATCTAAATGGAGAAATGATGAAGAAAAAATCACCGATGAGGCACTAGAGATAATGGAATTGGTTAATCTATTGTCTCAAAAAGACACCCTTAGTCAGAATCTTAGTGGCGGTCAGCAAAAGCTTCTCGAATTAGGTCGTGCCATGATGTCTGGTGTACAAATGATACTGATGGATGAACCAATTGCAGGTGTAAATCCAACATTGGCCCATGAGATTTTTGATAAAATTTCAAAAATTTGTAAGAAACAAAAAATTACCTTTTTGATCGTAGAGCACCGACTAGACATAGCATTACAGTATGCAGATTATATCTTTGCAATGAATAGGGGCAAAATTATAGCAAAAGGAAATCCTGATGATGTAATTAAACATCCCGAAGTTATCGAATCGTATCTAGGAGAATAAATGTCCCAAAAGCAAATCCACTCAACAATTCATGTGAATGCCTTGAATTCAGGATATGTAAATAGTCATATTCTTTTTGGAGTAGACTTTGAAGCAAAAGAGAAAGAAATTACAGTAATTGTTGGTCCTAATGGTAGCGGAAAAAGTACTTTGCTAAAAAGTATTTTTGGTTTGTGCAATGTTTATTCTGGAGAAATTAATTATCAAGGAATCAGTATCGCCGGACTTTCACCACATGAAGTAGCCAGGAAAAAAATTGCGTATCTCCCTCAAGTAAACAATGTATTCAAAAATCTCACCATAAAGGAAAATCTTACAATGGCAAGCTATACTCTTGATGCAAAACAACAATCAACAAGACTGCCTGAAATTTTTGAGATGTTTCCTATTTTAAAAAAATATGAAAAATCAAAAGCGGATACTCTTAGTGGAGGTGAACGTCAGATGCTTGCAATGGCAATGGCGTTAATCAGGCAACCCAAAGTCATGCTCTTTGATGAACCCACAGCTAGCCTTTCTCCAAAACTAGCCGATGAAGTATTGTCTAAAATAAAACAGATGAGAGATGATTTTGGAATTACTATCATTCTTGTTGAGCAAAACGTTAAACGAGCATTAAAGATGGGTGATTATGTCTATCTTTTAGCAAATGGTAAAGGTGTCTTTAAAGGAAAATCCGAAGAACTACTTTCTCATCCTGAACTAGGTAAATTATACTTGGGAATTAATTAAATGAAATTGAATCCTCACTTTGAGTATACTGTCCTAACAGAATCCATTCTCCTCCTCTGATCCCCCATATTTCATAATTTGCTTGAGCTAAATCTCCTGCAGCATTTAATTTTGTGGAACCTATTGCCCCACTATAATTTTCTGCAATTTCTGGGATTTTGGATTTAATGGTGCTGACATCAGTACTTTGAGTTTCAAGCATTGCTAACCCAATTATCCATACTGCGTCATAGGAGGAGTGAACAAATGTGTTAGGTGTTTTACCTAGTGTTTCTGTCAGATGTGCTTGCACCCTCTCATATGTGGGATTTTTCGATGCTGCAACTTGAACTGTTGTAAATTGTACGTTAGTTGAAAACTCTAATCCTATTGGATCGTCAATTAATTTGTGTTCTTTTGTATTGGCACCGGGTCCAAACCATCTAACTTTATCCAAGATTTCATGTTCTGATGCTGATTGGGTAAACTGTAAAATTTCTGCAAATCCTAAAAATAAAATTCCAACTTTGTCTTCCCCATACTCATCTACATATTCTTGGACTTTTTTAGCTAACAATGAAGTAGATGCTGAAAATTCCGGTGATTCAGGATTATAACGTATTCCTTCATCTACTTGGCCTCCTCTTTTAGTAAATGAATTTGCTGTAGCTTCTTTTAGACCATCTCCCCAAGTATCTCCTCTCCAAACCGGAATCAACATTTGAATTTCTTCATGTTGGATTAACTTTCCAAGCGCTGTACCTTGATTTGAGTCATCAGGAACTAAACGAAATACACTGTCATTTGGTATAGCTAATGCTGGAGCAGAAGAACAACAACTAACAAGTAACATATTATTGGAATCTGAATATCCTTTGATGTTTCTAATGTTTGAACTTGTTTCAGGTCCAACTACAATTCCTATTCCTTTAGCATTTAATGATGATAATTTTTCTAATGCGATAACTGGATTGGTTGCTGAATCCTCTGATACCATTTTGAGATGCCATGGCGCTCCAATTTCTTCCAAGTGTTTATTGAAATCAACCACTCCGAGCTTTGAACCCTCCCAATTTTCTTCACCATGAGTTGCCAAATCCCCTGTAAGTGGAAGAATTAATCCAATTGTTACTTCCCCTGACAAGCCAACTGTGTCTACATCCACAGATGTCTGCTCTGTTGTATCTGATGGTGCATTTCCTGAATCTGTTCCTAATACCCCATAAACGATACTGATTACAATTAAAATTCCCACAATGCCAATTCCTATTTTTTTACCTGAACTCATGTCTGCAAAGAGTTGAGGTAAGTGATTGTTAAATCTTCCAACATGTGATTATTGTGGAATATTGATGATTTCTCATCAAATCCCACATATGTTAGGTGATTTATCTCTCAAAATTTGTATTTAATGGTGATGGATGATTCTGCCGTAAAATCAAAATCGATACTGATTAATAGATGACCTGTATAATATAGGTCGACCTAGATAAAATGAGTCAATATGAGCCTAATCTAAAAACATATGAGCGTGAGAGGATAGTTCTTGAGACCATCAGGAATTATCCTGATTTACATCATAATGCCTTGATGAAGTTAATTGTTCCAGAATTTATGGCAAAAACAACATTTGAGAAAACACGTGATTCACTAATTGATAAAGCAATCATTACAGTTCTGACAAAAGCAAACATGAAATTTTATCACCCTTCAAATAATTATGAATCAAAATCACAACATCAAGTTGAGAGAAATACGACCAACTATTTTCATGATATAAAGTCTCAAATTAAGAGATTAGATACGGATTATCTTCATAAAGACATTGATGAAAAAATAAACATCGCCAATTCTCTATTGAGAAATCTGCTGCAAACTGACAATGGATTCACAATTTTGGATGCTGGTAAAAATCCTAACAAAACATTGTACAAGGATGAGCATCTGGCAATACAACAATTAATTCACAAGGTATTTGAAATAGTGAGAAATGACCGTGATTCTGAGATCATTTTTCCTGCAATGGTGAGTTATTTGGGATTTATGTTACCTCAAAATTCATTGAATAAATAGAATTTCATCTAGTTATTTATTCGGGTAGATGACATAGTCATTATGGGATTGCTCTACACTAAATTCTATCTTGATTTTGACGAAAATGAATGGAAGCAAATTTCTAACAACCCTATTATTTTTCAGACTCTCAAAGATAGTGTAAGTTTAGATATTGAGGATTCATCGCATAAATCATACAAACTAAATTTTAAGGAAGGGGGGAAACTCCATATGTTTAGAGTAACTGGAAGATTTCGTCTTACTTGGGATGATGAAGATATACTCTAGATGTATAAAATAATAATGGGATTTTTAAAATAATTTTATGACATTAAAAGAACAAGTCACTAGGGTGATTAATGATTTTGAGAATGCATCTACTGAGCAAATTCTTGAAATTCTAGATAAAATAATGCCTGAATTTAAAAGTAATTTAACAACTGAATATCTCCAGGGTAAAATTCAAAAGATTTTGGAACTGGATGTTGAATCTGAAAAAAAGAAACAGTGCAAAGCATTAATGCCCTATTTGGATTGGTATTTGCAGGGATTGTAATATTATTCTGAAAATTGTTTTGTTTGAGGGAACTATTTGACCTAAAGTATTTGTAAATAATTTAGACAACATACTACGTGAAATGCCCCTAATGGCAATTTTTAGACAAAAAATTGGATTTTTACTCTTATAATATAAAACAAAAGTCTACTTTTCATTTTATAATTTCTCCAAATACAGGAGTATCAAAATCATCAGGCGTTTTTAACCAATATGTTTTTCCAAACATTCCTTTAAACTCACAGAATTTATCTTCTCGAGTGTTAAACTTGCCTGAAAAAATACAACTTTCAACACAATTCAATTCATTACTCATTTCTTGCGAAGATGAACCCCTAAAATTACCCTCATCATTGTAACTTCCAGATTTTGTAATGCACGCACCTTGTTCCAATTGAGGGACCACATACCCGCTAGGCAATAAAACAGTCAAAGTTGCAATTAGCAATATCACAAATATGATCAGTTTCTTGTATCTTTTTTATGTGGGAATAAATGATGGTTTGACATGGACAAATGCAAAATACAAAAATAAAATCATAATTCCAATTCTAAAACTCTCATAGAATAGATAGGTAGCTACAGGATCAGATAATTCTCTAGATTGTAATTGATAGAAAAGCAAACTCAACGGAATAACACCAAGATATGATACGACAATGCCGATAATGATGTAAATTATTCTTTTACGCAGATTTGTTTTAAAATCAATCATTTTTTCTCTATGTTTCTATTTGTTGCCAACACCACATCGAGGACATCCGCTTAATTTTTTGTTATATTTAGTACTGCAAATCCCACAAATCTTGGTATCCTCAATATAGTTTTTTTTGATGTATGGAATTACCAATTTGACGATTAGTGCTACAGCAATAGGGATTATTATGAGATACCAAACCATGAGTAATTGAAATTAATTAGTGTGGAGTTCATAAAGTATACTAATCTTTAATGAATCCATACAGGTTTGAATTGGGGGGGGGGGGTTTGTGGGTTGTACTCTACCTTGGGAAATTTCTTTTGAATGTCATCAAGATCCAATTCCTGTCCAATTGTAGCTGATGCCACAACGTTTTCAATACTTGCCATTGGTTTTGTCTGTGGCATGAATTATCGCGCTTTGAATTATTTTGAGATATTTGTGGATTGTTACAATTTTTGTCTAATATGATAAGCTGTGTGAGTATAATAAAAAAAGAAAAAAAGTTTGATTTTATAATTCTATTACTGAACCTGCTGATATGGAATATTTTTGACTCTGCTCTTCACCGTGAACATCATACCACGATATGTTCAGATTTACCTTGTTTCTGATTGCAGACTCTACTGTGATGCAGCTTGCTTGTCTCAATCTATACTGTATTGGTTTTTCTGGTATTGGGCTTTCTATTGTTTGCTGTGTTGATTTTTTCATGTTTTATAATTAGTAGTTTTGATTTATCCCTGTGAGTGAAAATTAATTTTTGATCGCTGTATCTATTTTGACTAGACGCTGCACCTAAACAAATAAAACTCTGAATTCACAGATGGTGTAAATTCAGAAAAGATGTATTATTTGTGATGGCAAAAAGAATTACAGTTGTTCTTGATGATGACACATTGAAAAAACTCCGACTCTTGCAGGCAAAGATAATAAAAAATAAAAATGCTAATGTCAGTTTCTCAAAAGTAATTAATTTGGTGCTAACAAAGTCACTCTAGCAAATTTATCTTCTCATTTTTATGCACGGTCTTGTAATGCCTTGCCAAGAAACCTTCGCCCTTCAATGTTACGCCGCAAATTTTGCATCTTATTCTTGCCAAAGTATTATTCTCATATTATGATCTGTTAATAATTATTGGGATCGTTCCATTTGAAAATGATTTAAAATGATGTGGTTTTTGAGACTTTTTACTGGATCCTTGCTGTCGCACATACCGCACTCTGACATAGTTTTTAAATATTTTTTGTCTTGTTAAATACTCCATAATACTACTCTATAGGATATTATCCCGTTCTTGTTTAAGTATCTTACTATATCCGACTAGGTATGATTATTGATTATGACCTATATGCTCTAAAAAATGGTCAAAACAGGTGTTAAAATTGGGAAAAGAGAAGGTCAGTGTTACAATTGATAATGATTTACTGGTGTGGTTAGATTCCCAAATTAAGAAGAAAAAATATGCCAGTAGATCCCATGGTTTTGAGTATGCCCTGAATGAGTTAAAGGAAACATCTTCATAGATTCATAACCTCATTTGATTGTAGCATTACCAGTACATTATAACAAAAATTGTACTATGCACTGATCCATGTTATTCATAGAACACATCAGTACTGTTTTAAATGGTCAAAAATTAGAAAATAATAAGTTATGAGGTCAATAAATGAAGAGCAAAATTAGTGATATAAAATAAATAGATGCTGTAATCTGACAAGTGGTAGAAAAAATGTTGCTAGTTTTCTATGAACAGGGTTCACTGAAAAAATCTCAAATTGTGATTTTGTAAAAGATTACAGCGAAAAAAATAAAGAAAAATAACAAAATTTCTTAATCAAATCTTATACGATTCTTCATTCGTATATGTTTAGTGGTTCATTTGTAAGTAAACTTGTAAAAAAACCTGATCCTGAAATAATATTTCGTGAAAATATGCCCAAACATGATCAGATCAAATCTGTATGGACTTGCACATATCATAGATTCGAATACTTTAAGGGCTTCTTATTCTGTGCATTATTACAAGCATGGAAAAACTACCAAAGATAGCAATTTACCTAGCAATTGGAATAGGTGTGACTATCTTTGCACTATTTTTGTATTCAATACTTCCACACATCATTGAAAATTCTGCACGAGATTGGGATAGGGCATTAGGCAATAGCTTGACAGAAGAAGAACTCAAGGAAATGTTTTACACAGATCCTGCTTATGTCGTCTTTAAAGAAAAATATCCAGATGCCACTGAGAGTTTTGAGAGTTGGAACAAGGGTGAAGGTAGGCTGGAATTAGTCATGTATAATTACACAAACTTTAATGAAATTCGATTAAATATCGACTATGATAATTATCGTTCCAAAGTAAATGTGAATGTTAATTGTCAAATTACAAATCCTGGCAGTGATCGTGACATTCACAGAGGTGTTCAAGGATCAGGTGCAGTAGATTTTATTGCAAAAGTTGATTGTCTTAATGGCATTGATGTATTTTCATATCCCCAAACTACCGATTGTGGACCTGGAACACGAGATATTGGAAATGGTGTTTGCATAGTAGAACCTTGAGATGAAAATCAAAACTGGAATTTTGATAATCATTGGAATTTTTGACAAGTTCGTTAATGTGATCTTTGGCATATGCAGAAAGTCTAAATGTGTGCCCTACTTCAAATGAGACGAGAATTTTTTTTAATCTTGTTTTGAATTTTTCATTGAACGGTTCTCGTCAAACTTCTTTATGACTTACCATGTTTCAGGCATTTTAGATTATCCTTTGACATGTTGTCGTATAATAAATGACAAATAATTGCTATAGGCATATTTGAGGATGGATAGTTTACTCAAACTGTTTTATTTTACGTAATGCAATTTTAATGGTATTTAGATCGTCTCTTGCTTCAACCATATTTCCTACAAGTTTGACGAAATATTCGTGTCCTGTATCTTGTGCTTTTTTTATATCTGTCTCATAGCAAGACAATGCTTTTTCTAAAAATGGGATACCTTCCTTTAATTTTGTAATTGATTGAATGTCTGATAAATTATTTTGAATTTTTTGTATTGTTTCATCAATTATGGGAATTGTTTTCATTGCTTGCTGATTTAGGACTGATGAAAACATTGCAGCGGCATCTTTTAGCTCCGGACTATTGCCGATGGTTTTTAGCCTGTTTCTATAATGTTTCAATGACTTAATAATTATTTCATAACCTCCTTCATCTTTCAAATAGATGGCACCAATCCAAAATTTTCCTGACATTTCTCAATATTCTGAATTTTGAATATTATAATTTAGTTGTGGAATTTAGATATATGTCATTTTTTAGTTATGATGATTAGGAGAAATTATTTGTTGTTTAAACATCAAAATTCTCTTGTATGGGTTGTTTACTTTTACTGATCAAGTTTAGCAAAATACCAGCTAAAGTTACGCCCATTCCTGCAAGTCCAATAAATGTTCCAATATTTTTAATCAATCTCAAAAAAGGATCAGTCTGACCTAATTCTATAGAGTAAAACATTACTAGTCCAGAAGCAAACATGACTATTCCAATAATTATTACTGGAAATCCTGTTTTCATATCTAAAGTGTTTTTTTCTAATTAATAAACGGAAATAGTTACAGTGCTGCTCTTTTAAATTGGATTTCTCATCATTAATGATTATTATTGCCTGTTCTTTGTTTTGATCTAAATCATCTAAAATTCCTGTACGTGTGATTTTTTTACAGTCATCTTTGCCAAAGTATGTCAAAAATAATCAAAAAGGTACCAGATAATTTGAAACAATTGACCTTGACAGAAACAATTGAAAAAGTAGAATTTCTAACTGACACTGATAATGGTGATGTCGGTAGGCTAACCACATACTTGAATATCTAAAAAATAATCGATCTCTATACTCCTCAGATCAAGTATGTCTGGAAAGCAAGTTAAATTCATCATTTTCACTTGAAGATGATGTTACTACTGGAGAAAATGAACTGCTCACTAAAATTAAACAGATAATTGATTCTGGGAACGGGGGGGGGGGGATCTTGAAAGATTATGACTCCTCTGTGATGTGATTAAAAATAACAAATCTTTCTATCATTTGGGCATTGTGTATTTAGAATCTGCATTAAATTTCTCAACTCAAATCCAACAAATTAAACCTAAAAAGCAATAGGGACACTACCAAATATTGTTTCCCTCCAAAAGAAATTTCTGCAGAATCTAAACAAAAAATTGTGCAAAAAATTAAAAATCAAAAATTAAAACAACAAGAAAAAATTAAAAAACAAATTAGTGATAAAAACAAAAAACTAAAATCTCTTGAAACTCCCTAATATGGCAAAACTTCTACAAAAAAATCTGTAACAAAGAAACTTAAAAAAGAGAAAAAATAGTTATTTTATTTTAATTGTGATCTCTTCACCATTTCCAATATTTGATGTAATGGTCTGAAGATCTGGATTTGCTTTCAAATAATTTGAAAATTCCTTCATATTCTCCCTATATTTTTCCGGATACAACATATTGTCTGTGATGATGACTCCTTGAATAGAAACCATTGGAAAAATTAAATCAAAATATTCAATGATATTTTCCTTATCTGCGTCAATTAAAACAAAATCAAAAAAATTTCTATATTTTTCTTGTTTGCTAAACTCCTTTATGATGTCTATTGCATTTCCTTCTTTAATGAGGATTGTATCTTGAATCTCTACCTTTAGAAAATTTTCTTTTGCTCTCTTAATTTTGGTTGGATTGTGCTCTACTGTTATGATTTTTCCTGATTGTTCTAAAATCGCTTCAGCACACCATATTGTAGAATAGCCTACTGATGTGCCTATTTCAAGCATATTTTTTGCCTTTTTTAGGCGTAAAATCATGTTTAATAGTTCCCCTGTTTCTTTTGTTATTGCAAGCATCCTATTTTCTGGCAAAACATTGACTTTTCTTGATTTTTCAAGCGATGATTGTACTTCTAATTCATTAAGAACATTAAGAATAGAATCCTTCATGTATTGACATATTCTCAAATGAATATAACTATGATTTTGTGTATTGTCTTTCCTGAAACGTTTTGATAGCTTATATTTAGTAAAAATATTTTTCATTTTATATGGTATCTGCAAAAAAACCTGATCTTTTAGATGTTGTTCAGAAAATTCTTAATTTAGATTCCAAAATGAGGTTTGCTGCTATAATTGATCCAAAGGGTAACATCAGAGAGGCAATTATGAAAACAGGAAAAACTAGTCTTAAAACCCAACACGAGGAAGAACATTTCTGCAAACAAGTTGCCCAAAGAAGATCAATGAGAAAAGAGTTTGATCGTTCTCTTGGTAAAGTGAGATACGTCCATGTTGAAAGAGAAAAAGTATCTCAAATGGTTATTTACACAAAAAGAAATATTGTATATTTTACAATGGAACCTGAAATGCCAATAGATACAAAAATTAGATTAATTACACGAATAAAGAAAATCACTGCAGATCTTTAGAGTTAACTCTGCATTCCATCTCAAAAACTATGACCTTTCACAAATATCTTGGCGATTCTAAAATGTTTGAATATGACAAACATTACAAAGAATGCCGGCAACTAAACAAACCTTTCATCAAGGCAAGAACAAATCCTAATCATGGAAATTATTATGTTCAAATTGATTTGATTACTTGCAACTATGAACTGACAAAAAAAGAACAAGAAGAAATCGTACAACTATTCAAAAATGAAATGATTTTTATAAAATCCTCACCGAATATTCTAAATTTCAGTATAGATAAAGAACTAGCATGGTTTGATGGTGTATCTCCTGAACATGTAGATGATTTTTGTAACTGTCTTTATGATTTAACTCAAAAATATCATGCTAGAATCTAATCAAATTTTTTAAAATTTTGTCAACAACCTGAACTTCCTGCCTTCTTTCTTTTATGGTAGTCTCATTCCATTTTTTTGCAAATTCTGACTGTTTGTCTAATTTTTCTAATTCTTCAATGTATTTTATTAGGTGTATTTTATAGTCCTGGAGCAAGTCTAAGTGCTTGTTGTGGTTTTTTTCAGTTGGCGTTACCATCCCATTCCTCTTCTTTAATCTCTGGAAACATCTCTCTTATTCGCTTTCTGTCTTTTTCCATTGCGTCAATTCTATTATCTAGGTGTTCTTTGATGGCCTGCTCTCTCTCTTGCTCTTTTTCTTTTTGAATATTTGAAATAACTTCAGTCAAAGATCTGTAATATGCAATATGGTTTTTCTTTGACTCCTCTGATCTGTCCTCTTTTTTTACATCCATGAAAAATTATTGGTTTAATTGAAAATAAGTACTTGATCATTTAATTCACATTTACACTAATATTGAATTTAAATTATCAAATAATATGAAAATTCTAGTTGATGAAAATCTAGATGGCATGGATGAACGACTAAAAGATTTGGGGTATGATGTTCAAAGTGTGCGAAAACTGCAGATTACAGGAAAAAAACTTGGCTCTGATTATTCCATAATTAACTATGCTCGTGAAAATGACATGATCATAGTAACAAAAGATACAGAATTTCGTAAGGCAAGTGAGGAAAACGATTTTCCATTGATTCTCCTTGATGATGATGAGATTCTCAAAGTAATCATAGAAAAACTAAAAAATTTCAGTTGACATTATTTGAATCCATTTGTGATATTCTCAAGTTTGCAAGAATCTCATTTAGAAAATCATCCTCTGGCTGATGTGCAATATCGTCCATAATTATTTTCCAACAATCCTCAATCTTTCTGTTTACCTGCGAGAACATCTTATCTTTTTTAAATGCTGGATAGTATGATAGTAACTTCATTATTCCATCTGTTGATTGCACAATGTGTATCAAGTGGATGATGGCCCTCAGTCGTTCATGGAATGAAAATTTTTCTTCATTACTAATGGTGTTGAAATTTTTTATTTCTTCAAAAACTGTTTCAATTTCTTTATGTAAACTTTTCAGTTGATTGTTTACTGATTCGTATAGATTTATCAATTCATATTCTATGTGAGATCTACTATGGACTTTTTTCTCTATTTCTCCTGCTTCTACTAGTGCACTGATTTCTCTGTAAACAATTTTCTCATTTCCCATCTTCTCAATTACCCTCTTGGCAAGTTCAGTGCCTCGAATTTTCCCGTTTTCATTGAGAATTCTGATGATCTCTGTTCTGATAATCTGTGAATCTTTATCCATAATTTCTCCCAGGATTATTTTTGATATTTTCCTAGCACTGATTTTTCCCCAATCTCATTAATCTCTCTTATTAATAATTCCAAAATTTCTATTCCTTTTTTGATTGGTTCTTTGTCAATACTTTTCAATTCTAAATTTTTTTTGAGTACATTTTTTTCATTATTAATAAAACTCAACAAACTAACATTTCCCCCCATGTTGAGATTTATAAAAAAATCAACATATTCTGAAGGTGACTCTATTCCCATATTTCCTGATTCTTCATCTAGTATTTGTTTGAATTCAGGCAAACTAGGTTTATTTAGAATTTTCACATCTACTGGGTATGGATAGTTGTGATCGCCGCGTTCGTGCTTATAAAAATGGAAAAATATTTGATGAGTGCAAAGAGATAGCAGAATCCATGAATCCTGATTTCAAAAAATACATTGAAGAAAAAGGACGAGTTTTGTGGACTGAAATTTTAGAAAAAGTGGATCATGATGAGCTATTATACAAACTCACACTAAAGTTTCTAAGACGTGACGGCTATGATATTGGAAATCACAAAATCCCTGAAGTCAAGAAATTCATTTCTTAGGATCCATTTTACAACTGCCATCTGGATTTTGTAATTTTTTTGCCATTACATATGGCGTGATGATTAAAACTGGAATTGAAATTGCAATGAAAAATGTCTGCATTTGAGTTAACGCGATTGATAGTGCTATTCCACTTGCGGTTCCAACAAAAATTGACAAAAACGTTCCTGCACATGTTGGACACGCAATGAATAATCCCGTTGCTGCCCCTATGGTGCTCATTCCTCTACCTTTCTTTGAAATGTTGTATGCGCTTACAGCAATTGCTCCATTCAATCCAACTAGATATGATACAATCACCTGTAAAACTAAATTTATTGGAATAATTTGTAATCCTACATGTTCTGTTAAATACACTATAATTTTTGGCATGTATCCTGGACCATCACAGCATGGTGCAATAAACCCTGATGGAATTGTTGCGCCATAATGAATTGCAAAATTAACCTCTGGTTGATATACCAGCGTTCCTGAAACTAGTGAGAAGAATATGCCGTATCCGATAAATATGGCAACAAAAATTCTACGTGATTTTGAATTCCAGGTGGTTAATGCGATAATTGTTGATAGATCTTTTTGATTTGCATTGACTTTTCCTTTATGATATCGATACAATCCAAAAGCAATGGCACCAAATGCAGTAACTAAAGTAATGTAAAACCCATAAGCTATTCTTTGTATTGAATCAATTGCAGCAGGAGTAAGTAATTCTGGATCTTGATATCTTGAATAGATCAAAAACAGTATGGCTATTGTTACAAATCCTAATGTGATTAGCTTTTTCCCCTTATTCACACTTTTTTCTAGCTGCTCATCCATAATCTCTGATCAGATTTAATGAAATTAAATCCTATCCAATTTGTTTTCTTACTGAATCTTTGATTTGTCTTTGGTATGTAGTCACGAAATATGGGTTGCTTCAATCCAAATATCTATGAAAATTATTTTGGTTCGTTTTCAATGTAAATTGCTTTTAAGACATTTGTTTTGCTAATTATGCCCCAACACCTAATTTCCCATTAATTCTAACATCTATGCCATTGATTCTATTTTATACCATTGTCTCGCATGCTACAATAAGATCTTCCTCAAAATTAACAGATTCAAAAGGTTTAGTCATTACATCCTTTGCTTGAACAGTGTTTTCAAAGCCTGATTCAGAAAAAATCTCTTTCTTGTAAAGACAATAGATACTGCGCCATCTGAATTATCTAGAACCGCATCAGAGTTTCCTTGTTCTAATACAACATGAAATAAATCCAGAAATGTCCGAATCTCTTCTAGCTCATTATTCTTGTTTTTTAAGAATACTCTTGAAATCTTGTTTTCAATCATTTTTGACACTATTTCTTAGAGAATCATCGGAGTTCATTGAATGTATGAAATTGTCATAATCTTCTCAACCCTATGTTTTCCAGGAATTTTTTTTAATATAATGCTCTGCAATGTTTGTTTTTGTTATTATTCCAACTATGCCCTGGAGTTTCTACAAATGATGAGGCAAACCAATGTCTTTTTCAGTTCCCATCTCTACTGGAAAATTTTCATCCGTTACAATTAGTCTACTTGTGTTATTTTTGATTAGTACTGAAATAACATAGGATAATAATACATTTGCTTCAATTGTGTGGATTTTTCGCAATCAAAATCAAATCAGACAATTAATTCCCTCTCAATTATTTAATTAGATATACGGGAATTTTGGATTTTTGAAGTACATGATTTGATACACTTCCAATCATGTCTTTTGATGCCGAACCTGAACCTGTAGTACTCATTACAATATGATCAAATTTTCCAGCCTTTGCTGTATGTAATGTAACATAACTTGGTGATCCTCTGAGAATCTTTGTGATGAATTTTACATTCTTGTTTCCTGCACGCTTTTCTGCTTTTCTCAAAAGAATTTTTGCATCTTCTACAAGTTGTTTATCAAATGCTTTTGTTCTGGGACCTCCTTCTATTACGTGTGGGATTACATGAATGCATGTTATTTGTCCATGTGTAAATCCTGCTAGAGTAATTGCTCTGTCTAGGGCTTCGAAGGATTTTTTTGAACCATCTAGTGGTACTAGAATTCTGTTAAGATCCATATGCTAATCCCTAAAGCAGTTCAATATTAAGATTAGATGTTATTCCCATCTTGAATATCTATTCTAATGTGAACAAGTTTGAAATAAACCCAATCAAAAAATATTTGTTCATGATGGAAAAGCAATTACAATTGATGGCGAAAAACAATCTCCGATAAACCAAAAATAATAATTTTTTAACTAAGTTTAGGCACAAATATGTAAATTATTGCAATGATTTCCAATCTTCCAAATATCATTAAAAATCCAAGGACGATTTTTGTTGCAGGATCTGTATCCAAATCAATAACTCCTGCTGATAATCCTCCTGTAGTAATTACTCCTGCAGCTTCAAAGAATGCATCCTGATATGATACTTGTTCACTTTCAGCAAGATGTATTCCTGTAATTGCAGAAATTATTGGAAATAACGCTAATATGATCAGAGTTGATATGATTTCTTTTTTTGTCTCTGTTGTTAATTCTGCTCTTTTTACTTTGTTTAGCAAAGATCTGATGTGTCTCAAATGCAATAATCTAAAAATCTTCAGACCTCCTGCTGTTGAAAATCCACATCCTCCAATGAACATCAAAATTATCAATATGGTGTGTGCTCCTCCATTAAGTCCTGCAAGGCTCTCTTGTTGAAGTCCTGCAGTAGTACTGGCTGAAACAGAATAAAATGCACTTTGTAATGGATCTAATCCACTTATTGAAATGAATAAGATTGTGGCACTACCTAAAATTGCAAAATATGTTAGTACTTCTTTTCCAAGTTTTGGGGACAAGAATTTTTTTCTAACAAATGCATAGTGAAATGTAAATGGTAATGCTCCTAGAATCATTCCACCCATTAGAATTAGATGTTCTTGCCAAAGTAAACCGTCAAGAATTGTAGATGTTGGTAAAAATCCTCCAGTTGCAAGTGTACTCATCGCCAATGAGAAATTATCAATAATGTCCCCTTCTCCAAAAACATACAATAGTGTTGCAACAATAACAATGTAAATAGAAAATATGACTGTGATGGTAAGAAATAGTTCTTTCATATGAAGTGTTCTACCTGAAATAAAACCCCGCATCGACTGTAATTTTGACTCTGGATAAAATGCTGTAATTACCAAATATATGAAACTCATTCCTCCCACAAGCTGTGTGTAGCTACGGAAAAATGTAAAGCTCTGAGACAAGTTTTCTGGTTCTTGAAACAATGATATCCCCCCAGTTGTAAATCCTGCCGCACTTGAAAAGAATGCATTTGAAAATGCTTCAATACTAGTTTCATGACTTGGTAGTACATACAGATATGGAACTGTGCCAAACAAAGTTAATAGAAATAGGCTAGCAAATACCAGAATTGATGCCTGCTGAAGATTAAGACTTGACTTTTCTCCATAAGAGTTCAGAAAGAATCCTGTTACAAGCAAAAGAACTGTGGTCAGATAAATCCCAGTAGCAATCACTGTATCTTCTAAAACTGTTGCAAGGATAGCTGGTACAAGTAATAACACTCCGGCAAATTGTAACACAAAACCCAGATTCCCAAGAATTGCTTTTACTGGGGGACTCAAAAGACGAGGTGGTGTAGCTGTGGCATCTCGAATTACATTTGCAATCGCTGTCTGAAAGATCATGCCAATTACCATGTTTTTCTTTGATAGAACCGGCAATTTTCTAATGCCATTATCTCGCATTTTGTGCAGTGCATCCTGCAATGTTGATTTTTCATTAATTGTAATCAGTGGGGTTGTCATGATGTCTTTTAGTCTGGTGGCCTCGGCGTAAACTGTGACATCGCTGACTTTTTTTAGAATGTCTTCATCCGTCACAATTCCCACTGGAAGATTATTTTCATCAGTAACAATAATGTCATCTGTTTCGTAATGTCGTAACATCCTAGCTGCTTCTCTAGTTTGAGTATTCATACTGAGTATGAGGACATCCTGGTCCATGTATTTTGTAACAGACTTGCTTAGAACATACGATACAGCACGCTCTGGATTTGTCGACATTAAGCTTATCCACTGCTGTTGATTTTAAATAATTTGGGGTTAGGCACGATTCTTGATCGTATAAAAATAATTTGTAATTGATCTTCTTGATTCTTGATCTGAAAAATTTGCTATCTTTATAAGCACTAAATCGGTAGTTTATGCGTAATACGATGGAAATTGATCAAGCACAAGAGCCTGATTATGAATCTGTGAAAATTGATTATGTTGGATTCGTTGACCCATATGCCGTTGAAGGAATGGTTGTTCTAAAAGCTGATAGTGGAAAAGAATTTCATATGAGGGCATTTTCTGGCGAAGTTGCTAGACATATCTCAAGTTTTAGTGACACTGATGGAGAATCTGCACCATCAATCTACAAGATGATTGAGGAGATCTGTGAAGAAAATGAATTGGTTTTAGTTAAAGTAAAAATTTATGAAAGCGGCGAAGTTTTACGTGCAAACCTGTATTTTACAGGCAAAAAAGATCTTGTATTACGAAATTATCGAGCATCTGATGCCATGGCCCTAGGAGCATTTTACAACATTCCTATACTTGTTAGAAAAAATCTCCTAAAAGAAAGCATGGAAGCATAAATTCTGTAATTTTCCCATAATTAGAATAGTTTTATTCATAGCGTATTTGTAAAATTATATGAATGAGCAAGAGCAACTAATGGACAATTTACTGAATGTAGATCTTGAAATCATTGATGTTGTAAGGGAACTTAGTCAAGGAAATTGGGATTCTGATTCATTAAAAGATCAAGTTGGAGATTTACTTAAAATCCGTGATGAAATGGTACAAAAGCTAATGTCTACACAAGGCGATGACCATCAATGTGATTGCGGGCATGACCACACCCATGAATAATTAATTTTCATCAAAAAAATTCTCTGGAAACGTTTTCTTAATTTTTGATAATTTCAAGTGGTAGTTTTGAATTTTTAGTTCTATTTCATCCCTTTCCTTTTCTTGTGCATTTTCTTTTCTTTTCTCCAATGTTTTGATTTGGTTTGATAATGTTTTGTACATGATGGCGTACTCTGGAAATTTTTTAGGCAGTTCTCCCATTAGCTAGATTAAACATGCATCCCACTAATACTGGTTATGAAAATTTTGATGTTTTCATCATTCTTGATAATATTTGGCTTTGGTGCAAGCATTGACAATCCTGAATCTTTGTCTCCCTCATTCTCTATGACTGTCAGTGTTGTTGATATGCAATCTTGATTTTATTCCAAAATGCTTCATAATTCGGCAAACTCATCATCTATCAGTTATAGCTTAGTTTGTTGGTTAATCATCAGCAATCTTTCTTGTAATTTCCATGGTATATTATTATCCCATCTAAAAAATCAGAACCTTTTTGATGTGATTCAATGAGTTAATCATATGGTTAATTTTGAAAAAATCTACCAAAGAGTAGCGTCCAAAGTAATTCAAAGATGCCATGGTGCAATCAAAATTACAAAACATGGAAAAATCATCGAAGTTTATGATACCAAGCGTCATATCTGGAGTCATGGTTTAGCAGGTCTTATAATTAAAGAAGAATGCAGAAATGCAAATCTCAAGGAATGGGAATTTGCAAATGTTCGAAATTATGTCATTCAAGAATTACTTGGAAAATCAAAAAACTAGTATCCTACTTTTCTAATCAGATGAGGCTCTTTTAGCATAATTATGTCATCTTTAGTTGATGATAATTCTACTTTTTTTAGATTGTGATTTGTAATTACAATTAATGCCTCGCATCTAGAACATAAAATAGTCTTTCCGTTTGATCTTTCCTCTCTAACCACGTCCTTTTCCAATCTGTCTTCTTTTTGGCAGGTTGGACAAAGTCTTGGTTCTTTTAGTATGGTGATTATCTCTTTGATGAAAATAGTTTTTCCCATATTGTATTGCTGATAAATGACCACTAAAGAGTTTGTATTGTTAATTGGCATCAGCAATTCCATTTTGAATGTCAAACCGCTTTAATCATTCAAAATTAGAACGAATGGTATTCAGTATATTCCCAATCTAACCAATTAACAAAGTTGTACAGTTTTTACTGAAAATATATTTTTGTAATTTTTAAAGACATTTTTCTAAAATATCATTTACTGCTTTTGAATAACTGCATGCTGTGGCGTCATCTTTGATCTTCTTTGCTTGAATTATTCTGATTTTTTTGTCTAGGTGATCTTGTACCATTATTGTTCTACTTTTTGGCAATGCATTTTTTGTAAATTGTACTATTTGAGGCACTCCTAAGTTATTTCATGTGCTAGCAACTTTGGATACGGGGTTGTGAAAATTTTTTATGCCTAGTTAGAATTTACAATATTTCATTACTTTTATTCAAAAAAATCACACTAAATGTTAAATAGTTATTTGTCTTATACTAGTTGATGTCGTTAGTTGTAAAACCTGGCGATTAGACTGCGCTGCCCCGCAGAACGAAAAAAGGCAATCAGACGTTTAGACGTTTGACCACGAGAGGGAATCTCTCAGTGTTCTGCAGTTAGGGGTTTGCGCCTTCAATTTTTCTTTGATATTAATTTCATGATTTTCATTTCAGAAATTACAGTATGGAATTTTTGTAATTCTAAAATAAAACATCTTAACTTTGAATGATGAAAAAGACTAGGTTACTATCTCGTCTAGCCTGCCTTCTTCTTGAGCTCGTTTTATCTCCATTGCAATTCTTCTGCCGACTCCAAATGTTGTGCCATATTGATATTTTGTATAAGGACTTGTTGTTGCAACTATTGGATTTCCTGGCACTCTTAAGGATACATCGTATACAACTAATTCTAAATCTTTTGTAATTACACTTTGAAGTGAAAATGGCCCAATAATCCCTGGTGCGTATTCTCTTTTTACAGCTGCCACAAATTTGTCTCCCATCTTTATGACTTTTTCAAGTAGAGATTCTCTGATGCTTGCTGGTGTGTGACCAACTTCAATATTTTGTAAATCTACATCAATGTCCATTTGTTGTTTTGCAGGTAGTGCATTATAATCATGAATGTTCGTCTGTAATCTTCGTTCAATTCCGATAAAATCAACTTGATCTGAAATTGGAGTATGAAAGAAATTGAAATTCATGTATGTTCCAATTGCTAATTCTTCTATACTTGATTTCTCAAGATCTTTTCTTGAGATAACTCCCTGTTTAATTTTTGCTTCTGATTTTTCTACAAAATCTTTGTATGATGAAACTGTAAAGAATGCTCTTTCTAGAGGTCTATTTTTTTCTTGAACTTTGACTATGCATGGTTTGTTAATTTTTTTTGGATCTTTGAATAATTTAGGATATTTTATTCTGGCTTTTTCTAATAGGTAGTACTGTCCCTTCTTTGCAGTTCTTTCTTCTGCTTGGAATAATTTTCTATTTCCAAAAATAGGCACTTTGAATGAATTTTCAATTGTTTTGTAACCTAGGTAAACAGTAAGTGATCTATGTGGGACAATGATTGTGTTTGAATCCCGTAACATTTTCTGATTTTTGGCCGAAGCCATATCCTTGAATTTATCTAAAATAATTATCTCATCTGCAATCCTGCCAAATCTCTGATATGGTCCCTCTCTACCTTTCTGGCAGAAAACTTTCGTTTGAAAATCTTCATCTTTTGCACCATCCATTATCTCCAATGCCGAATGGCTTCCTAGAACTCCTATTTTGACATCTGAGTAGTCATTAACTATTTTCTTAATCTCAGAACTTTTAATCACATTATGCCTAGTTAGGAGGAGGTAATATAGCTAATTTCCAAGATCGGACAAAATCACAAGATTTTTCCCAAACTGGTGTCTCATTTTAAATGTGTTATATCATTTTGAACTCCAAATGGCGGGAGTTATTCTATTTACTGCAATGGCCATAGGTGGAATTTCATTATGGCTTAAACGACGAAGTAATAAGGACTTACAAGAATTAACAGACTCTGATACTCCTCAAAATATCTAGTGCCATGCATTCATGCATATCTAATACATAAAATACTGTGCTTTAGAAGATACTTTATTGAAATTAGTTATTGGGATTACTGGCAGTACTGGTGTTATCTATGGAATAAGAATGCTTGAAACCCTCAAGAAATTAAATATTGAAACACACTTGATAATGTCTAAGTGGGCTGAAAAATGCATCTCAATGGAGACTGATCATTCTATTGATTATGTACAATCACTTGCATCTAATATTTCTGATGAAAAAAATATGGCATCTAGTGTTTCTAGTGGAACCCATAAGATTGATGGCATGATTGTGGCCCCTTGCAGTATGAAGACTTTGGCTGCAATTGCAAATGGATATGATGACACGTTAATTGCAAGAGCTGCTGGTGTCACAATAAAGGAATCAAGAAAATTAATTTTAATGGTAAGGGAGACTCCTTTGTCTGCAATACATTTAGAAAATATGTTAAAACTTTCCAGATTGGGAATTGTAATTTTACCTCCTGTAACTGAATTTTACACAAAACCCAAATCAATTGATGACATTGTAAATCATGGGGTTGGAAAATGTCTAGACCAATTTGACATAGAGCACAATTTATACCCTCGATGGGGTACATTTTGAATTACCGTTGCCCAAATTTTCTTTACAAAGAATCGTTGATGCAAAAAGAGAAACTGTTTTTGAAACTTTTTCCAATTTTGAGAATTATTCAAAATTATTTCCACAACACTTTCCATCAATTCGTGTTCGCTCAGTTCGTAATAATGTCTCAGTAGTAGAAGAATATCTGAATCTTGGTGATAAGGAATTCCTAATCATGGCAAAACATGTATCTGATGCCCCAACATCTCATGATGTTTTTGTGATTGGAGGCGATGCAAAAGGAAGCGTCTTCAAAGAAAAATTTCTTGAACTTGAGAATGGAACAAAAATTATTGTTGAAGTTGATTTAAAAATAAAAGGAAAATTAAAAATTTCAAGCTTATTTGGGAAAAATAACTATGAGCAAGATTATGGCAAAATTTTAGATGATTTTGTAAAAATTGTTGAAAACTAGTCTGTTTTTGATTCTTTATCTTTAAAGTCTTTGAGTTCCTTTTCTCCTTCGATCTTTCCTTTCTCAAATTCACCTTTAGCTTTACCGAAGGTTTTTGCAAGTTCTGGAATCTTCTTTGCGCCAAAAATGAATACTATTGCAATAATGATGATAAAGATCCATTCTTGTCCTGCAATAAAATTTGACAGTCCCATTCCTAACATTGTGATCTTATTTGATTAAATTTGGATTTAAGTGTTCAACTTTTTGCGTTCTTTACGCTCAATAATCGCCATGCCTACACCATAAAGCGCAATCATTGGACCAGCAATGAACCACATTGTAACACCGCTTCCATCAGGAGTGATAACAGCTCCGAAGATCACGATTACTACAACTGCATATCTGATATTCTTTCTCCAAAAATCTGAATCTACCATACCTGAAACCGAAATTGCATACATTACCAGCGGAAGCTGAAATGAAAAACCAAACGCCAGTAAAAATTGCAATACAAATGTAACAAATTCTATGACATTAAGAAAAGTTATCAGGCCTGCGGATTCACCATATCTGTATAAAAAATCCAAAATGTATGGAATTACCAAACTATACGAAAATATACAACCTGTAATGAATAATCCTAAAGCTGGAAGTGTGATGTTTCTGCTAACGTGAATTTCATTTTCTTTTAATGCTGGCTTGATAAATCCTACCATCTCTTTTACAATTACTGGCATTCCAACAACAATTCCCACTAGTGCTGCAATGTACACTTGTGCAAAGAAAGCCTGTCCTGGCGCTGTCTGAATTAACTTGACATCTTCTGGAACAAGATTGATTTTCATATGATTGGTAATTTGTGCTGCAATGTTGTTTAGTGGTTCTGGTAAAGGGTAGTAGACTGTAATCCCTCCTACTTGGATGGGCTCTGCATGAAAAGTCAAAACAAATGCAGTAATTATTCCAATAACTAATACAATTCGAAGTAATCTTTTCCTTAGTTCTTCCAAGTGCTGATTGATACCATCCAATTCGGACACTGGATGACTTTGTTTTCTAAACTATATCAATTAAGTGGGAATGGGCAACAATTTTGCTTCTGGAAGCCCTGCCTCTTTGAGTTGTTCTGCGGTAATTCCCTCAAACTCTAAAGAAATAATGGCTTTGGTGTTAAATTTTGATTGCATCTCTTTTGCTAAATCGCTGATGTCTTTAGCAGAATAGATTTCTTTTGAATCTTTGAGGAATATTCTGTCTCCTTTTTCCATCTCTTTACCGTTGAATTTTCCTTGAAGAAAACTGGTGATTGAAGGGAGTTCTTTTCGGTCTATATTGTTGTGAAAATAACAAATTCCTTTTACTGACTCATAGTCATAAGCAGTGCCTTTTTTATACATGAAAACACCAATAAATTGAGCCTCATCTTCTGGCTCTCTAACACATTTGATTTCCCAATTAAGTAAATTATTTTCATCATATGCATATCCGCCTAATTCTTCTGGTGTGATCTTCCAATATCTCATTCTGCCTTTTGCCATTATGCAATATTGTAAATTATTCTGGTATAAATTCCAATATCTACAAGATTGGCAAAATATGACTTGTTTTTATACGAAATCAAAGCAAATTTTGCGTGAGCAATAGAATCACTGTTGTATTGAATCCATCAAACGCAGAAAAACTTAAGCATACAATCTAAGATGATAAAGAGCACATCAAAATCTGTCATCTTTTCCCATGTGCTAAACTTGGTAGTAAGTCAAGGACTTAAGACATACAAAATATGATCTAAATAATTATTGTCATAGATTAACTCTGTTTCTAATTGAATGGAATCTGATAAAACAAACCTCCTTTATCCAATTGAGATTGATGATTATCCAAAACTTTTTGATTGTGTTCTCTGTGCAAACGGTTTTTTGCTCTATTTTCATACTTTGAAAAGAAATTACATTTTGGGCAAAGATATGACTATGTGAATAATACAATACACTAAGATTATTCTATGTGTATTATGCAACTGCAAACAGAAATACCGATGAAGTGTTTTCATGGCATGATACCTGGCATCACTCTAAGATGAAAAAGGAATTTTTGAAAAAGACATGTATCAATCAAAAGAAAATTTGTAAAGTAACTCACTAATTATAATTAATCCTCCATATCGACCTGGTCTTTATAGAAAATACATAGAGTATGTTAAGAAATTTGAATTCCAAGTACCGATCCTGGGCTGGTTGTATCTGCAACAATACAAGTCCTCAGAACCGGATACCTGCCAATTATCTCAAAATAAGTATAAAAGCACAAATTTTTTCGGAAGATAGATTAACCTCAATTTTAGTTTCCAAATTATTAATGGCAATTTTTAATGTTCATGTAACAATTGAAAACAAACCGGGCATAAGTGACCCTGAAGGTGATACAATTCTAAATGATCTGGTTCTTAAAGGAACTCACAAATCAGTTTCAAAAATAAAAACTGCAAAGATGCTAAAGTTCACCATCAAAGAAAAAGACAAAAAATCTGCTCAATCAAAGGTACAAGAAATCTGTGATGAATTGCGCATCTACAATCCAATGGTTAGCAAAGTAACAATAGATGTCTTTGATGCCTAAGTTTTTTCAGATTCTAATTTCTCAATAGTTCCATTTATCAAAAGTTTACTTCGTAAAAATTCTGCCAAATTTGTCTGGGTTACGACTCCTACTAATTTTTCATTTTCAAGTACTATGAGCCTTCTGATGTTATTGTTTAGCATCTTTTGAACTGCATCTTCAATTGCAGAATCTGGGGAAACCCATCTGAATTTTTTTGACATAATTTTCTCCAAGGATACTGATGATGCTACAAGATCTTCAGCTGCAATTTTTCTTACAATGTCTCTTTCTGAAACTACTCCTGTCGGTTTATTTCCTTCTGTGATCACAAGAAAACTGATCTCTTTTTCTCTTAGAATAATTGATGCATCAAGTACTGTTTTGTCAGATTCTACAGTGATTACGTTTTTCTCCATGATGTCTCTGACTTGAGTCATGGCGATCAAGCCATTTGTTCACATAAAAATTTTCTCCGACTCACTTCAAATTAAATATCTGTCATTCTAAAAACAATTGTGAAGGTTGGAATTATAGTTTTTCCAGGAAGTAATTGTGATCGTGACATGTACCATGTACTAACTGATGTCTTTAATCTTGACGCACAATATTATTGGCATGAGAAATCACTTCCAAAAAATATTGATGCTGTTATTCTCCCAGGTGGATTCTCTTATGGAGATAGGCTTCGGGCAGGCGTAATTGCTGCTCATAGTCCAATCATCAAGGATGTTCAAAAACTGGCAGAAAAGGGTGTTCCAATTTTAGGTGTATGTAATGGATTTCAAATTCTAGTAGAGTCTGGATTATTACCTGGAGTTTTACTGAAAAACAAGTCCCTTAATTTTATGTGTGAGTGGACAAATCTGATTGTTGAAAATAACAAAACTCCGTTTACAAATCAGTTTAAACTTCATCAAAAAATTCCAATCCCTATAGCTAATGGAGAAGGAAGATATTATGCAGATGGTGATGTCCTAAAACAATTAAAGAAAAAAAATCAAATTGTTTTTAGATACAGCCAAATTGTAAATGGTTCTACAGATAGAATTGCAGGAGTATGTAATGAAGCAGGAAATGTTGTTGGCATGATGCCTCATCCTGAAAGAGCAGTTGAACCCGAAATTAATCCCGTTGATAACAAACCTTCTTCACTAATTTTCGAATCACTTTTAGTAAAAATGGGTGTTAGTAATTGAGTTTAGAATCTCATGAACTATCAGAATTAAAATCTAAAATTGGCAGGGACCCAACTTCAACTGAATTACAAATTGTGGCTGCAGAATGGTCAGAGCATTGCTCATACAAATCATCAAAAAAACATCTCAAAATGCTACCAATGACAGGATCTCTAGTGATTAATGAAAAAGGGTATGATTCTGGTGTCCTAGATGTTGGTGGAGGTTATGTTGTAACTGCACATATTGAAAGTCATAACCACCCATCTGCTGTTGAACCGTTTGGAGGGGCAGCAACTGGTGTTGGTGGAGTGATTAGAGATATTTTATCTGCAGGAACAAGGCCTATTGCAATCTTTGATGGTTTGCGTTTTGGCAATATTGAAAAAGATCAACAAGCAAGATGGCTTTTCAAGAATGCTGTTAGCGGCGTTGCAGCATATGGCAATTGTTTGGGAATTCCTACAATTGGCGGAGAAGTTGAATTTGATGATTGTTATCAAAACTATGCACTAGTTGATGTTGCAGCCATCGGGTTTGGTAAAAAAGAGAATTTGATAAAAAATCATGCACAGAAGGGTGATCTTGTTGTGTTGCTAGGTGGTTCTACTGGTAGGGATGGAATAGGTGGTTCTCAATTTGCTTCTGATTCGCTAGAGTCTGAGGATCGTTCTGCAGTACAAATTCCTGATCCTTTTATTGAGAAATTAATCATTGAGGCAGTTTTGGAGGCAAGAAACGAGAAACTAATTCATGCCATGAAAGACCTTGGTGGCGGTGGACTCTCCTGTGCAGTTTCTGAGACTGCAGATGCATTAGACATAGGAATTGAGATGGATGTTCAAAAAGTTCACACTCGTGAGTCTGACATGCGTCCTGATGAAATCATGGTTTCTGAATCTCAAGAAAGAATGTTAATTATTACAGATAAAACAAAATTAAAAAAACTGGAGATCATCTGCAAGAAATTTCATCTCGAATGTTCTGTGATTGGTCATGTCACATCAGATAATCAGATGCATGTAAAAAAAGGTAAAAAGACTTTTGCAAATCTTCCAACTGATGTTGTTGCAAATGCCACGTTACTTGATTTGCCATCAAAAAAACCTGAATATCTAAAAGCAATTGAAACAGAAAAAAAACTCAAAACAATTTCTAATTATTCTAAAACTCTTTTGAAATTACTTGCTTCATCAAACATAGCAAGTAAGATTTGGGTTTATGGACAATATGATCATGAAGTTGGAATTAGAACTGTAATAAAACCTGGAGGCGATGCATCCGTTTTAAGATTAGACAATGGAAAATTTCTTTCAGCAAAGATTGATGGAAATCCAAAACAATGTTACATTAATCCTAGAGAAGGCGCAATAGGCTGCTTTGAAGAGGCATGTAGAAATGTTGTATGCACTGGAGCAAAACCAATTGGAATGCTTGACCATCTTCAATTTGGAAATCCCAAAGATCCTGAAATCTTTTGGACCTTTTTAGAATCATTAAAAGGATTAACTGATTTTGCTAAAGAGTTTAAGATTCCCTGTGTTGGTGGTAAAGTGAGTCTCTACAATGAAACTCCTGCTGGACCAATAAAACCGACACCTGTGATTGGTGTTTTGGGACTAATTGATAAAAAACCACTAATCCCTCAAAGGATTTCTGAAAGTGACTGCCTTGTAATTATCGGCGACACTAAAAATGAAATGGGTGGTTCTGAATACTTTGAATATGTTCACAAATTCATTGGAGGAAAATGCCCTGTTGTGAATTTTTCAGAATCCAAGAAAAACATGAAAACTGTACTTGATGTCATTGATAATGAAATTCTAAAATCTGCCCATGACTGCTCCAAGGGAGGGCTTGCAGTAGCAATATCTGAATTATGCATGAAAAACATGATCGGCTGTAAAATATCTCTGGAAACGGTTCCTGGGGAGAGTCTTGATGTTGATAGAGTCCTCTTTTCTGAAAGTCATTCTCGTTATCTCTTGGTTTTTGATAAGAAAAATCTAAAAAAACTAGAAGATTTGCTAAAAAAGAATAATGTTTCATTCAAACTAATTGGGCAATTTGGAGGAGATGAAATTCGATTCGTAAAAGGAACAAAAACGATCATAGATCTAAGAGTTGATAGAGCACAAAAAATTTGGTTAAATTCGTTAAGGGACTTGGTGCTTCATGGTTAAGGAAAATCGCATATAGATTACGTCTTTTTACATGTCTGAAAACTATCCTCATCTAGGAAAATAAGAAAATGAATTATACTGAAAACATCAAAAAAAGAATCATACTTGTAATTGTCGCAGTTGTAGCATACATTTTTGTTCCAATTCCAATCAGCTTGTCGATGCTTTCATTTCTTTATTCTCCATCTTTCCCCCTTGCAGGGATTGTGATGCATACAATTCAGATTTCTGTGTTGATGATATTGTTGTATGGAGCATTAGCATGGGTAAAACCATCACTTGTCCCTTCATATATCTCAAAGAAAGTTATTACTGCAATAATTTGTGTGATTATAATTTTATCTATGTTACCTAGTGGGCTATTATCCCTAGAGTCTACAGGAAGTTGTACAATTATTAACAATTATCAGGGAGTTATAACCACAAGTAGCAATGTTCATTCCACAGAACAACAATGCATTGATAGTTGTATTGATGGTGGAAATACAAATAATCAATATAACCAAAAAAATTGTGAGTTTACTGGTGTTGGAACTTCATGGTCAAAAACCCCTGAGGATTTCAAAGGATACAAACCAAATATCTGAGAGAGTTGAATTAGAGAACGAAAACTAGAGTTCAAACCTGTATGGATTTACACATACAATAGAATGTTTTATGAATACATGAATTTTAGAAAAACAGAATGAAAACTAATCTTGTGATAATTATTTTGGGCATTATAATTACTATTTCTGTTATTGTAGGGGGACTCTTTATTTTCCAATCCCCATCACAAAGTATACAATGTGATGTTGGATATTTGCCAAAAGCACATGCTTCATTGATATACAGTTCCATAAACGATGTTTACCTTTCTGCTAATGTCATAGTAGTTGGAACCATCCAAACCCCAAGTAATGGATCTAATTTTCTGGTAAATGTCTCTGAATATGTCAAAAATCCTCGACAAGAAAATATGTTGATATTGGATTTGTCATATCCTCCTTCAAATATAATCAACTCTAATGAGAAGCATTTTTCTCCAAATGAAAATGCACTTTTGTTTCTAAATGGACCTGATATAGAGAACAAATTCAAGATAATACCATACTCTGTCAGAATTCCAGAGGATTCCATGTCTGGAAAGGATTTGATAAAAGGAATAGAGGTAAGAGCCATGGAAAAAAGACTAGTGATGGAACAGGGACAATCTGCAAAGTTTGTTTTATGTCTTGACTCTTTTTTTGGATATAATGAAGATGTTCCTCTGAGGATATCTGGGTTCAGCATCTATGATTCTTCAGGTAACGGAAAATTATATGAAGACCCAAGCAAACTAGAGGAATTTGGAATATTATTAAACATACCTCAAATAACGGCAATCTCTGACAAAACCGTATCATTTGAAGTTCCCGTACATATCAAAGACGATGCAATGAAAGGAAGATACTTTATTGACATTGAACATAAAGATGGAAACTCCTTTGAAGAATTGTATTGGAAACGAGGATCAATACAACTGCATGTGTTTTTGGAATAATTGGAGAAAATGAAACTAGACATTTAATAATTATGTCTATTTGATACATAATTTTCATAAAATGCTATTTCGTATTTTATCTATTCCTAAAATTTGTATTTTTACTAATGAATCATCAGTGCTTATTATATAGAAAAATTCGATCCATCGTCTATGGCAGGTATGATAATTCTTGGAATCAGTGTTGTTTTAGCACTGTTTTTTGCCACAAATTCTGTTTTTGCCGATTCAGTTGATACAAGTGAACAAATCACTCTTTCAAAAGATCTTGAAAATAATTCTGTTGCGCAAGACATTCTAAAAAAAATTGAAAAAAGCAAGAAATGGATTGCACAAATAGAACAAAGAAATTTTGAAGCCCTGGAAAAACAAAAAGAACTAGAGAAAAAAAGAGCAGAGGCTATACAAATTCTAGAGAAAAAACTAAAAAAATGGGAAGATCTTTGGGAATACTATACCTTTGATAAAATGCTTGAAAGTGCACTTGAAAATAGTCCTGCAAAATATACTTCCAGCACATATGATCATCCGCTAAAATTTACTGCATCAAAGATTAATGCGGGACGTGATGCATTACACAAAGTCATTCTTGAAGGTGGAGGACCAGAAAAAGCAAGAGAGGCTTTTGTTATTGCAGCCAAAATAACAAGAGCAGAGATGCTTGCTGCCAATAGTCTCTTTAATGTTATTAATAATAATGCATACTATAACCAGCAGATTCTCTTTAGTTCTGATGGTAACTTTGAGGAGATTATTTCTGGAGAACAACTAAGAAAATATTATCAAGATTATAGAACAAACCCTGGCTATCTACAAGCAAATCCATTTGACAAAATATCTTGGGAAGATCTTGGCAAGAATAACCCAGATACTGAATGCAGACAGGATCAAGTATTGGTGTATAGAACACATGCAGATGATTATGTATGTACAACAGAATACACTGCTGAAATGTGGGTACACCATAAAATGGGAACTGTGGTAACTGATACATTTTTAGAAACAAAAGATCCTGTAGATGTAAAAAAATTCCAACAAGACAGAATTTTTGAAAAAGTAAAAAACCTCAATTCAAAAATTGAATCTATGCAAAAACATAATGAGTTAAAAATATCTGATACAAAAAAGAAATACACTTCTATTTTTGTGAACATGGAAACAGAACAAAATGAAGAGGAAAAAAAAGTAATTGAGAAATTCAACAACTCTGGTTCTATGTCTAAAAAAACGTTTAGTCAGCAAATTTCTGATATTCGAGAAAAATACAAGCAACTAGAGGAAACTGTTGTGGATGAACAGTCTCGCATTCTGGAAATTCTAGAGAATCAACATCAGACAAGCATCAATAATTTTGTAAAAAACTACGAATCTGATTCTGAAATGAGAATAATATGGAATTCACAGAATCCTGTCTTTGAAGCAGAAATATCTTTATCGTAAATTATTTTACATCTGTCTATTCCTAGAACGAAATTCGCTAAAGTGCAAAATCTATGTCACTGATTATACTCCCTGTACCATTTCCGGTGGAACCAATTTGAACCACAAAACAACTCATGTAACCAAATCCATTAGGATTTACATCATAGTTAGGTTACTGATCCTTGTTTTACACTCACATAATCTGAATTCCGTGTGATCTCTCATGAGATATTAGATCTTCTTTGTATGTAACAAACCCACAAATCGTACATCGTGAAAGACCAAAATGCTCAATCATCACTTTTTTTGCAATGATTACTGTGTCTGAATCTGATGGAATAATCTGTAACTCCTTTATCTTTCCCGTCTTTTTTAGATAATATTCTAATTCATCTTTTGTTACCCTGGGATCACTCGTTGTAATGATGCTGTCTTTTTCTTTGACAATATCAAACCTTTTTTCTTTTAGATAGGATGCAATCTCATCAGATAGCTTTTCATCAAAAGCACAATCTATAATCAACAGTTATTATCACTCTCTTAAGTTTAAATTTATTTTGTACACAAAAACATGACTTTAATTGTTCAAACCTGTATGGACTCACTGATCATTCAAACACTTTATGAATATCCCATTATCCATCTAGTCATATTATGAAATATTTTGTAATTTTCTTGGTATTGATGATGTTTGTAGGCACAATTGCTCCTGTATTAGGTTTTGAGATTCATGATCTTGACTATGAAAATTCCCCATATCAAAACAAGAAGACTCCATCCCTTGGAAAACCAGTAGAACTATTCTATCAAGTTGTAAACCATGCTCCAAAAAATCAAAGCTATGATGTTATGATTTCAATTACAAATCTTGATGAGAAAAAACAGGTTCACTCTAAACAGTACCAATATGAAATTCCATCAGGTAAATTTATTGATATTATTTGGAAATTTACGCCAGAAACTTCTGGTCTTTATCTTGTAGATGTGACTGAGAATCATTACAAATACACAAAACATATTTTTGCAGTGCCTGAAAATAACGATTTTAAAAAAATTCACAAGACAAATCCTGTATTACTTGAGAACCAAAGCCCAAGACAACAATTCCGTATGGGTATTGATCCAAAAGAGATATTTTGTAAAGATGAATTATACCTTGCACTAAAATCCTCAGGACTTCCTGTTTGTGTGACCCTTGATACATTAATAGAATTTAGACAAAGGGACATCATCATTCCTGATGTGATTGATTATGATCGAATTGGTTTTGCGGTTTCAGAAAATCAATTCATAAAAATGTTGGATGAAAACAATATCGAGTATGATCGAGAAGAATTACTATTGGTCTCAGGATTTGCTCAACTTTCACTTCCGCCAACAAGTGGCTATTGCGGATATGTTCTAGATAAAACCCCCGAAGACTATTGGTTTTCTAGCTCCTATCATTTTGACACTTTGTTGAGTTCCAATCTTTATGATGAAAATCCAAATCCATGTATCAGTGCGATGAGTTTTACATGTGAATGTTCAATTCAAACACAACTAAAAGAAAATGAATTAACAGAATTATCATACTTTGATGAATCTCAAGAAAAGCATGTAGGGAATATGTTTCGGGATTATCTTAATGAAGGGGGAAAGATTGCAAATGCCCCAAACTCATTTATCATTGGAAAATACAACATGGATTTGGATTCTGACATCACTTTGTTTTGTGGACAATTTCAGGGAAAACAATACTGGCATTTTACAGGCTCAATTAATGACACAAAGATATCTGATTGGGGACGAATCGGATGGACGACCCAAACTATGTGCAATAAATGACAACCCAATATCTTTTACTTTTGATGAATCTGCAATTGTCAAACAACAATGAGAAAATGAAAACTAGACATATCTTGATACCTATTGTAATTTTTTTTATAATTGTTGGATTGATGACATATTTTGACTATTCAAAACTAACAACTCCGATTAACGGAATTCCGATAGAGGAATATTGTGATCAATTCCCAAATCCTTTTTGTACTGAAAGACCATTAGATTTGGACTTTTTTGAATATCTACGGTATAAAATATCCTCTTGGAATGGTTGATTTGAAATGAAAACTAAACTTTTGGTAATTGTGGGGTTGATTGTATTTTTGATTCCTTTATCAGATGTATATGCTTCATGTGCCACATTTATTCCAGGAATAGACAACATCAAGGCTTATGATGAAGCATCTACTGTGTTTTTAGGAACCGTCATTAAAGCACATGAACAACAAAATTCAGATTCTGGCACAGCATTTTCAGAATATACTACATTTGATGTGCATTATCTTTTCAAAGGTAGCCTAATTGAAGGCCAAGTGAGAACAAATCCTAGGAGTTCTACAGGATATGAGGGATTTGAAGAAGGTCAGACTTATTTTGTATATGCATATGATCCTGCAAATGAAGTCTATGAATGCATAGCGCCAACACCTTTTCCATTTGCATTTCCAATTCTTATTCTACATTTCCCTTTTGTGTTGATACCCATTGGAATCATTAGTGGTGTAGTGATTATTTGGAGAAAAAGAAAATGAAAACCAACTTTATTCTGCTAACTACCACTATAGTATTTGCGTTACTTACAGTTACATTTGGATATGGTGGACTATTATCAAATTATCAACACTTGACATGTTGGGATTCATGTGCTTGGGAAATACTTGAGGGATGTGATGAAATCTGTAAAGATGTCCCTGAAAAACGAACAGAATTAACAAGAGAAGAACAAAAAGAAAAAGGCCAAAAACTCAGAGAGATATACGATCCAATCCTTGAGAAATATATTAGTTCAATAGGAATTATGGGAGGACCATTTCCAAGAGGCCACGGGTATTCATATCCTGTATCTCTAGAAGATAATCTTGATGCTAATTTTGATTATTCTGACGGATTTTTCATGCATTCTCAAATATTGGAGATAGTCTCTCCATTAAAACAAACAGATGATGCAGGAAAAATAACTATTGTAAAAGAAATGTTGTTTCCAGAGATGTATGTATTCTGGTTATTTGTCATAGCAATTGGGATAATTGTAGGATTCAAGATACGAAAATGAAAACTAGAGTTTTGATTCCAATGCTTGCATTATCCTTGTTGGCTTCTACAACTGCACTTTCATTTGGTGAATCATCTGATGAGTATGCATTGGGAATAGTAGAATGGCAGTATGACTGTCATCCACTTGTATTCAATACGGGTCTGATCAGAATCACTGATCCTGACATGAACATTGATGATGATGTGCCTGACAGATTTGACATTGAGGTTCTGTCTGATTATAATGAGAATAATATTCAAAAATATGTCAATCCCGTTTACACAGTAATTGAAACTGGTGATTCAACAGGGGTATTTGAGACGGTGGTATTTTGGGGAGATCCAGGTGACGAGGGAATCGGACATAGAGTGCCAATCTGGGATAACGTTACAGTTACTGCAAAGTATACTGATCATACACTGCCTTTATCTTACTTGGATTCAAGTTTGGACATTACAAGTTCTATAATTGTAAGAGATGTAAAACCAATAGAGAAAAAGAATTCTGACGGAATATCGGGTTTCTATTATGTATATGAGCCTTGCACTGTGGAATTATTGGATATGAAAAACGACCCAAAATACACTGTAAACCACGATTTTATTTTTCTGCCCCCACTAAAACAAATCAAATCTGGAATTGCAGCAAAAGATGTGATTTGTAAGGAAGAATTACATCTTGTCAAGAAAAATTGGAAAGAAAATTGGGTTTGTGTCAAAAATTCAAGTATGGAGAAGCTAACATCACGTAATTACATTTATCATAGTTTTGGCTCATCTGGAGTGGAAATTCCATCAGATGAATCAATACCCCGTATTCCATTGCTCGGATTGCCCGAAATTGATAATGTGGAGATACAATCAATGATAGACTTGTTTGAAAACAGATACCACACATCTAAAATATCATTTGCTGGTTCAAACGTATTACTGAACGCTACACATATCGGAGGCAAGACAGTGTCTCTTGTTATACAGTCCTTAGATGATAAAGTGACTGCCACATTGACTTGCAATCATATGGACTGGAGAAATCAAGAAGTAATCACTGAAAACGTACTGGATTATCTAAAAAATGTGAATTGCTTTAATCCCTCAATGGAAGAAACAGGAAATGAAAACTAAAGTTCAAACCCACAAAAATCCACACAGTTCAAACCTATTAGGTTCCAAACAATCTAGTTCAAACCTGTATGGATTTGTTACTGATCATCAGAACACTTTATGTTCTTGCATGTATCCTGACCATTTGTGAAGTGTTGTATTGCCATTTTGTTTTTGGTGCTTGTTTTTTCATTAACATACAATGCATATGCCATAGAATTCAAACCACTTGTAGCCAAAGATGCAGATGGAGTGAATATATCTAATGGAATAGTTGGCAAACCAATTATTTTTCAACATACCGTTTCAAATGGTGAACTTAGCGCAGTAGATTTTGAAATCGTATTTTCCACATTCACGCCAGACGATAAAACACTAGATCAACAAATACAACGGATTCACTTGGGGCCAGGTGAAACAAAAATCATGCCCTATCAATTTGTTCCAATAAATGAAGGAAATTACATTACAAGTGTGTTTTCTGAGGAATATCTTGCCGCAGATTCAATATCCTTTCCAGCATTAGATGGTGCTAAAAATTACAAAAAAGAAACAATCCATCTGTATTCTAATTCTTCTGATAGTGACTGCTCGTTTGCATGCACGAAGCCTTCAGAGAAAACTGTCAGTGTTGGAACCATTGTAGAATGGGTAAATGATTCTAATGATGATCATAGTATTTCAACTGGGACCTATCAAGAAGAAGATAATGGAATTGGTTGGAGTTATGATAAAAGATTTTCAGGAAGTTTTGGCCCAAATGAAACATTCTCATTTCTGTTCTTGGAGCCAGGAGAATACCAGTATTTTTTAGCAGAGCACAGATTGAGCACGACTCCTGTTGTAGGAACAATTCATGTGTCATCAGATATTTTTCCTGCAACCGATAAAACAATTGATATTTTGCAAGGAATAATGAACGACAAGAATTCCAAAATTCCAATTACGTCACTTTCTGTAAATCCAAAAAATTCGATAATAACTGTGGGGATTGATGACCGAAAACATGCTTTTTTTACTATTGAACTTTACAAAAAAATACTTTACAAACAAGTTGGAAATGTGTATCTTAACATAATTCCAAATCCAACTCCAAGAATAGGGCAAATGTGTGATGTAAATGATGAAACACAAGTAAGAAAGGAACTTGAAAAAGACCCAGTGGTGCAAAAATTCCTAGAATTGTACACTTCATCTACTTTTGAGCATTTTAAAACATATGATGAGCCTGGTAATCCACGTACTTATTCGGAATTTCGTTTTGGCTCATTTCTTCTCAGAGTTCTTGTTTTGTCATATGATGAAAGCGGGGTTTGTTATCCCGTATATGGATATTCTGTAAATCATGATAATTCTTTATCTGAGATAAAACAAAATTTGTTTGAAAATTTCTATTCCAAGTCAGATAAAATACAAGAAGCGATAAACGCAGTAAAGAATCTTGCAAATCCCCTAAAACAACTCAAATCCGGAATTCCAATATATGAAATGCAATGCAATGAGGGATTACAACTCACATTAAAAAATTCTAATGACAATCCAGTCTGCATCAAAGAAACCAGTGTTAAAAAACTATCCATGCGCAATTATGTTTCTGATATAATAATAATCGGCTTAAAACACTCATTGCCGGAAATTGAAAAATGAAAACTAGTTTTTTGATAATTATTGGAATTACTGTAATTCTAGCTGGCGGATTTATCTATGTGTCTTACATTCAATACACACATTACAAAACTTGGGAAAACAACGAACATTGGTATTATCATCCTGATGGGTATGAAGTGGAGTGCGAAATACGATTGTTTCAAACTCCAGGTCAGTGTGAAGCCGTAGATGAAAATGGAATTATCGTAGACACAAAAACAGGATTGGGAAATTGGAATGGTGTAAAATGGTTAGGCGATCCAGATTATTGTAAAGATCAAGGCGGTAATTGGAATGACACTGCAAGAGGTTGTTATGGATTATATGAGATGTGTGAAAAAGATGGAGGTATTCCTAGATTTTTAAAAAAGAGTTTGCCTTTTCCAGACATTGAAGAAAACAAACCCATTGAATATCTCATGGATTGTTATTATGGAATTTACCCAATTGAGGATAATTACTTAGGTGGACCTGAATAAAAAATACAATAATGAAATTTAATCATGGACTATCAGTTTTGTCCAAATCTGTTAAGGTTTGAACTAGGAACTATTTTACTAAATTCTGAACCCTGGGAATCATGCTGACAAAATCCATATGCTCGCATTGATCTTTGTGTTTGCTGCACGTCAATTTCCCGTTCTTATCTTTCACCTTTACAGTTGTTCCAATCTTGTAATCCATTAGAATGACAAAATCTGACTCTACATCCATCAGTTCAAGATATGCCATAAAGCTAGAGTAGTGCTTTAGAAAATCCCTTACAGCATATGCTGCCATCTGTGATTTGTTAGTAAACCCTAGATTCCTTGACACATTTGACTCTGAGAACTTTTCAAGCTGGTCAATTAGCTCCTTTGGAAGCATTATTGACTTCCACTTTGTCTTATCCATATGATATATGTATAATATGCTTTGTTTAATACTAATCTCTGATACATGTATCAGAAATATTTAATAATGCTATCTGATAAATGTAACATATGAAAGTAATATTGGGCAAGCAGAAAAAATGGCGTAACTGTATCATTTTGGGCTCAGTGCTCAACGAAGTGGAAAATTATTGCAAAGACAACGGCTGTGATTTTGCAAACCCAACACAGTTTATCGGATATGCTGTAAGAAAAGAGTTAGACTTTAGAAAGGGCATAAAATCATCAAAAATATTTACCGAAGATCAGATTAAAGAAAAGCTAGACAGATGGATTGATCAAGTAAAACAAGAAATGGAATTGGATAGCAGACTAGAAAAAGTTTTCAGAAACAGCAAAACACATGCAAAAACTCTGAGTGAAAATATTTGATAGTAAATCCTTCTAAAAAATATTGGTTTGATAGTGTACACAAGTATCTGAATTTTGCAAAATGAATGAACTGACATCATTGCAAAAACCAAACCTTTTGGTGCGCTATCAATTCAATGATGATGAAGAAATCACACACGTTTGGTTAACCCAAAGTCAATATGAAAACTTTCGAATACTTCCAATTGTAAAATTCTGCGAGATTGTAGAGAGTTAATCAATCCGTATGGTTCTTAATTATTATTCACAACAAACAAGATCTGAATGTCTCTACAATATTTTCTGGTAAATTAAATGATAAATAAAACATAATGGTCATTCACATACACATTTGTAGTGAACTATGTTGTCATTATCCATCTTCATTTTAATATGACAGCAAGTGTCTTTCACATTTGCATGCGCAGTATGGTAGTCACCTGTTGCCCACTTTTTTCTTTACTAGGCCACATTTTTTCCTTCAACTTCTTCAGGCAACAACGCCTCAGTTGCCTGCTCTAAAAATTCAAACTTGGCTGAAAAATCCCACTCTTCTTCTTTCTTTTTTTTCTGTGGCTGCCCACTATGATTATGATAACAGTTCCAAAAACTACTATCACAATAATTATGATTGTGCCTATTATTACAATGACTACTAGTACGTTGTCTGATTGACTTTCGAGTGTCTCTTCTTGCTGTGCATAGAACAGAGATGTAGTCCCTGCTATTAGCATGCTAAACATGATATCTAAAAGTAGTCTGCTTATTGTGTTTGGGTGTGGATACTATGTTAAAAGTGTTATTCTATGATTCTCTTACTCTTTGTGAACTATGATCTGAATGATTTGAAAATGCTTTTGATATATGCGATATTTTTATTAATATGTGAAACTCATTAAATAACATGCTCATGCCTGAATCTCAAAGCATATGGTACAACGAGCTAGGCTCAAAGATGGCCCTTGATGCAGACGGTAAAGGGGGACTGACTGGCACGTATGTATCGGCAGTAGGTTCAGCTCAAGACGAGTATGCCTTGGTGGGTCGTTACAATCCTGCACAATCCCCGCCCACAGTAGGTTGGACGGTCCAATGGGTAAACTCGCACAAGAAGACTAATTCCGTGACGTCGTGGTCAGGGCAGCTGATGAATGTTGATGGTGTGCCTACAATTTTGACCACATGGCTATTGACACAGCAGACAAAACCTGAGAATGAATGGGAATCGACTATGGTTGATCAGGATGTGTTTACTCCAAACAAACCAACGGATGAGCAGATACGACTGGCAAAGATGAAACGTGGTTGCTCAAATCCCGTCTGAGTAATGTTGGGATTTTTGTTATAACCTTTGCATCAATTTGAATTGTAGTAATCGTTAAATGCTTGAAAATATTATCCTCATAATGTAACACTGATGAACAATATCTTAAAAAGAATGGATCCTTTGATAATCCAAAATATTATGAAATTAATTTATGAAAACAGATCAATACGAAAGACTCCTCTTATGGAAAAGGCAAATATGAATTATTTACGTCTAAACGCATATTTAAAATGGTTAGAACTGATTGATTTTATAAAAATTGATGAGTCAAATATATTTTTGACCGAAAGCGGTTCAAAATTTATTTTCCGATGTTTGAAATAATGTTAATATGATATTATCATATGCTAATATTTAAGAATTATGAACTGCTGCAGTTCATGTTGTTTAATTATTATTAGTTTGTGAGAATCACAATGACTACAAAAAATAATAGAAAACTGACAAAGATCATCCCCCTAGCGTTTGGGTTGGTAGCAATCATTGCTGGAATGTCTGTTGTTCCTTCATTAGGTCAACAAGAAGCTACTGCAGCAATCAATTGTCCATCAGGAGGCGGTGCATGTTACGGAACATCTGGTAACGACACGATCTATGGAAGTGCAAACAGGGATATCATTCTTGCTGGTGCTGGTGATGACACGATCTTTGGCAATGGTGGAGATGATAACATCTATGGTGAAGCAGGAAAAGATACCATTAGTGGCGGTGCTGGAAATGATAATCTATATCATTCCGGTTCAGCATCAGGTTCAGATGGATTCGCCGATTCACTTGATGGTGATTCTGGTTCAGATACATGTCATTGGAACTCATCAGATGGTGATACAATGGCAAATTGTACCTCTATACCTTGGTGATAATCACACCCCCTTTATTTTTTATGATAAACTAATTTTAATATATTAAAAATATGATAATATATTATTCTCATATTATGATAAATCAAAAATCAAAATTAGTTCGATTAGAAAGAAAAAATTTATTTATTAAAACAATTAAGAATATTCCTGGACAATAAAATACATCAACTCTCATCAAAAAGAAATTTTGGAATTATTTTGATAATGATTGTTATTTTATGTTTTGTTTTTTTATTTTCTCTTCAACTTCTTTTCAATCCTTTTTACATTATTACGAGTGGAAGTATGTTGCCAACACTTGTTCAAGAAGATATGGTTATTACATCTGATGAATCTTTTTTTGATCTAAAAGTAGGTGACATAATTGTTTTTAAGAGCAATTACAATAATTTAGATCGTACATATGTACACAGAATAGTAGAAATCATGGATGATGATGAAAGGTATGTTAAAACCAAAGGGGATTATAATCCTTCTTCACTAGAAGGTTTGGATTATCCCATAAAAGAAAGTAATTATGTTGGTAAAGTAATTATTGTACTCCCAAAAATCGGCATGTTTATTAAAATTTTTTCCCCTCCAATAAATTACTATATCATGATTATTTCTTCTAGTTTACTACTGTTTTTTTTCCGAAAAAATATATTTTATTGTTTGTATAAATCAAAAGAATTTTCTGAGAATACCTGATGGAATAACCTTTTAGGATTAACGCAACATTGTTCAAACCTGTATGGATTTGGTAAAATTCAGATTTCATCAAACGTTATAAACAAAATATTATCAGTATCAACACAAATGCACAATACATCCACACTTGTTTTTAGGATATCATAATATCTGAAAGTGAATCAATTGGATTATAAAATAACATTTTCAGTCATTGCAGCAATCATCCACTATTGATGGAATAGTGATCTATCCTGATGAACCAAAAAATATCAAGCATACTTTTCGCAGTCACAATCCAGTTTTAGTCATCTTTGATGTTAATCCACAAAAAATACCTTACAGTGTAATGATTACAAATTATGAGTGGTCCGAGGAAGTTCTAAACGTAGTGGAATCAGATTCTGCACAACATAGAATAAAACATGTCAGATACGGTACATATGACTTTGACTTTGCAAATCTGGGTGATGAGGAACTGTATCTAACAATAGATATCAAAGATGCAAAATATGATGAAATAAACAACTTTCATAACTCCATCTCAATTATGATCTACATTTACTATTCTGTATTTTTTGGAGGGATAATTATTAGTAGTGTTGGTGCTGTCATTTGGAGGATGACAAAACGATAACTGAATTATTCAAATATGTCCTGTCATTTACCGAGGAAATTAGGCTGAAAGAAGATTACGTAAAAGATCATACTTGAAAAACAAACATTACAAACAAAAATGAGTTGGAAAATTCAGTTTTTCCTTAATAACACGTTTGTATTAACTTGTTGCAAATGATTAGAAGCGTTTATGAGTATCATAACTTGAATATTTTTTAGATAAATACAATGGCAGAATTAGATCTTGGCATACTTATCGTACAAATAATAGTTGGATTGATCATTATTGGAATTCTTCTTTCCGGAATACGAATAATCAGACCTACTCATAGGGCAGCAGTTGAGACACTTGGAAAATATACTAGGTTTCAAAATTCGGGAATAACATTCATTGTACCGTTTTTTCAAAAAATTTACTCCATAAACATCACAGAACAACTAGTTGATGTCATGCGTCAGGAGGTAATCACAAAGGACAATCTAAACTGTACAGTTGATGCCCAAGTTTACTTTAAGGTTGGTGCAAGTGAGCGTGAACTCAAAAGTGCACTATACCAAGTAAACAACTATGATGTTCAAATTGTTCAGCTTGCTAGAACTACCCTGAGAAATGTAATTGGAGACAACATGTTCAAAGATGTAAACTCTCAACGTGGAAAACTCAACAATGAAGTGTTTGAAACAATGGCAGTTGAAACAAAGGACTGGGGAATCACAATTGTAAGAGTTGAATTAAAAGAGATAGAGCCACCTGATGATGTTCAAGAAACCATGAATATGGTCATCAAGGCTGAAAATGACAAACAGTCAGCCATTGATTTTGCAAATGCTCGTGAAACTAAAGCTGATGGTGAGCGAAGAGCCAGCATCAAAGAAGCAGAAGGTATACGTCAATCTTTGATATTGGAGGCAGAAGGCAAATCCCAAGCAATTGAAAGAGTGGCAGAAGCCCGAGCAAAAGAAATTCAACTTGTTAATGAAGCAGCTGAAAAATATTTTGTTGGAAATGCCAAGGAGCTAAAGAAATTAGAGGTAACCCAAGCAAGTCTTGAAACAAATTCCAAAATCGTATTGACTGAAAAAGGTATTTCTCCAACAATAGTTCTCAATGAAACAACTGATACTATTATTCCAACAAAGACAAAACAAGAACCTAAATCCGAATAAATTTATTTTGAATTTTATTTTCAGAAAATGAAACTCCGACTTTGTTATTTTTTGTTCTGTTATAACTTCTAATACCGAGTATGAAAATCAAAAACAATGGTAAAACCAAATACTGGTCTTGGAATTGCATGTTTTTTAATACTGGGCATTTCATTTTTAATTCTATTTGCATACTTGACATTTTTTGACATCTATGCAACACAAACTTCAAGTGTTGAGGGTAATTTTGACGGAGTTGATTTTACCAAAAAGCGAATTTTTGTATTGGGTGCAAGTTCAGTTGACGTTCTAAATTTTACTAGCATTGATGAATATTTGGCTAATCATGGCAAGAAAGATTACGAAGTGTACAATCTTACCGAAGATGGAGACAGACCTTCAGAAAGAATTGCACAGATTGACAAGATAATTGACATGGAGCCTGATTTGGTTTTATACGGACTGGGAATGAGGGAATTTGGATATGATGATTTTTCCCCAGGCCTAACAAAATGTTTGCCTCTGAATTATGGTGCATTTTGGGAGATGCGTAAAGAAATACCAGACAAAGAAAAAATTACAGATATCCCTCAGGATTCAAATGTTTTTGAGCCTCTGGCAATCATAAAAAATGAGATCAAAAAGCAAACTGTGCCAGGATTCCCAGATTTTGTAGAGCCCAAATTTGCGACTGTTTCATTTTTGAATAACATTTTGTATCAAAAAGAAGTTCAGACAGAGTCATTTCTTGATAAAAATTATACGGAATTAAAAAAACAGGGAGGGGTAAAAGAGATTGTTCCAAACAGCAAGTTAAAAGAAAAATTGAAAAACATGGTTTTTGGATACTGCGAAGAAATGAACAAGGATGAATTGGCACATCTTGGGATAATTCTAGACAGATTACATGAAAAAAATATCGACGTGGCAGTTTTTGTTGCCCCGTACAGCGGGCCATATCTAGATGTATTGTCAGATCTTTCAATCCAACATTATTTTGTAGGATTACACAAGATTACAAACAATGCTAATGTGAAACTCTATTCATTTTTGGACAGATACAAAGAACTGGACATATTTCATGATGCCACTCATGTAGCAGCTAATGCAAAATCATCTGTGTTTAGCAAAGATTTTGCATTTTTTACACTAAACATCATAGACAGCAGAGAGAGAAACTACGAATCACAGAATCTATTAGAATTTCAATACGGAAAATCATCAAGTGAAAATTTGAACAGTAAACAAATACGTAAACTGCATTCATTTGAAAATCTCAATCTTTCAGGTATTGTTCTAGCAAATGAAGATTTGTCCGGAAAGAAAATTGCAAATACAGACTTGACTCAAGCAAATCTGGAATCTGTTGATTTTTCACGCATCATTATGAGTGATTCAGTTTTGAATGGAGCCAACATGTATTATGCAAATCTCTCTAATGCAGAAATTACACACACATCCATGAACGGTGCAAATTTGTTGTTTGCAGATGTAACAAATGCAATATTGTCCGATATTGATTTGAGGTACTCTCTGGTTATGGGGGTGAATTTCTCAAATCTGAACATGACGAACATTGATTTTTCAGGATCAAATATGTTGAAATCAAATTTTAGAGATTCCCACATGACAAATGTGGATTTTTCAAGTGTAGACTTATCTCAGACCGATTTTAGCGGTGCTCAAAGGGATAATAAAACGAGATTCTCAGGCACAAAACTGATCGAATCGAATCTCAGTAATTTTGACATGTCATATTTGGATCTGTCCGGAGTTGTTCTGTCTGGGGCAAATCTTACAAATACCTCATTTAGAGGGTCAGAATTTATTTTCTCTGATCTGTCCGGAGTTGATCTTTCTACATCAGATATGAATGGGGTGACACTTTTAGCATCTGATTTGAGTTTTACAAATATTCCAAATGCACAATTCTCACAGATTAATGCAAAGCATGCAAATTTTGCCAATGCAAATTTGATTGGTGCAGACTTGTCTTTTGCAGATTTTCTTGGCGCACGGTTTGTAAATACTAATTTAACTGGGGCAAATCTTACAGGAACCCAACTAAAGTTTGCCAATTTTACAGGAGCCATTCTGGATAATGCTAATCTGCGGTGTCTCGATCATACCATATGCAATAGTTTGAGGGAGTAAAATGCTTTTCAACACAATTGATTTTATTGTATTTTTCATCCTAGTTGTAACTACAATAGTCATTGTTAAAAATCGCAATTACCAACACTTGTTTTTATTAATTGCAAGTTATTTCTTTTTTTATTATTCATCAAACTATTTGATCAGCCTGTTGATTTTTTCTACAGTTCTTGATTTCTATGTTGCAAAAAAAATACATCAGCAAAAAAATAACCCTGCTCAGAAAAAGATTCTGCTTATAACAAGTTTGGTTGGGAATTTAGGGTTGCTAGGATTTTTCAAGTATGCCGATTTTGCAATTGCGCAATTCAACTTTTTTGGAAGTTACTTTAATCTGGCTGATGAAATACCATTTCTGTACATTGCGTTGCCCATTGGAATTTCATTTTACACATTTCAAACAATTAGTTATACCGTAGATGTTTATCGAGAAAAACTAGAACCATCAAAATCTCTAAAGGAGTTTGCACTTTTTGTAGCATTTTTCCCACAGCTAGTTGCAGGCCCAATTTTACGTGCAAGTGACTTTCTACCTCAACTAAGAGAGAAAATCAAGAGTTTGGAAACTGTTTCATCATCTACCATAAAGTTAGGCAAAAAAATACAACTGTCTAAAATCTCAATAAATAGCAGCAACCTCAAACTGGGAATCACGATAATGGGTTTTGGTTTTGTAAAAAAGATGTTTTTTGCAGACAATATTGCGCCTCTGGTAGATGAAATATTTTCAAATCCTATGGGATTAGAGTCATTTTCCATCATTTTGGGAGCAATTGGCTTTGGAATTCAGATTTATGCTGATTTTTCAGGGTACTCTGATATTGCAATAGGTATAGCTACAGTTTTGGGTTTTAAGATTCCAATCAACTTTAATCGTCCTTATTTTGCCACATCTCCTAGAGATTTCTGGAAGAGATGGCACATTTCTTTGTCAACATGGTTGAGGGATTATCTGTACATACCACTTGGTGGTAGCAAAAAATCATCTGTTGGGACATATGGCAATTTGTTTGCAGTGATGATTTTAGGTGGAATCTGGCATGGCGCTGCATGGAATTTTGTAGTATGGGGACTTCTTCACGGAGCGTATCTAGCAGTAACTCGATTCTTTGGAAAGAAATTTCCTCAATTTACTTTGCATCCATTTTTTAGTACCAGAATTGGTAAAATTATTTCAATTTTAACGGTACAGTACTTTGTATTTTTAGCATGGATTCCATTCAGAGTTCAAAATTTTGATTTTATGTTGTACTCTATGCAAAAATATGTCCTAATAGATTTTGCAACAGAGAAAACGCTGGAACTAATATCCTCAAACAAGATTTCAGTTTTCTTGATTGTTGTTTTTATCATAACCTGCATTATATCATACAAGAAAAACATCCATCAAATTGCATCGAATTTGTCTCTGAAAAAATGGACATTAGTCATGACATTGTTTGCAGTAATAATTTTGGTTTTGTATGACGGTTCCCCGCAAGATTTTATTTATTTTAAATTTTAAAATAATTCCAAAATGACGTATTTTATGTAATTAAAATTAGAGTTTAAACTATAGTTCAATGTATATTTTGATGTAGTTGATTTTGTAGTGTATGAATTTTTTCTAGCAGACAAAATGATTGAAAAGTATGGTGGAACAAGAGAAGACTATTTTATGAAACTAAATGAGTACTATGAGGAAAGGCTGACCAATGCCAAAAAACAAGGGTTTTCAAATGAATTTAGTGCACCTAGCATAATCTATCACGGAAATGTGTATAGTGGAATCCTTTTTGGACATCTGATGAACATCCTCTTTTCATGTCTGTGCATTTGATGCCAGAATAGATGATACTGATCATGCAGCATTTTATTGTGAAAAATGTGAACGTGAAGTGCGCATAGTAAATTTGACATTTTACAAAGAATCCAAAAATGAACATAAACTCAAACTAATCCACACTTTACGATTTGAATTATTCTGCGAAGGATGTGGGACATCGGATACAAAGAAGATCTATGTCAATAATTCGTTGTTGGATGGTATTAGTTGGGATTAGAATATTTTGTTTCAGTGAAATTATTTGTTAAAAAGAAACGTTTTAGCTAATCTACTTTACTTTCTGATGTACTAACCATGTACTATGTATTTATAGTACTTTTACCATAATATTATGGTAATAAACCATAATAGGTGCCTAAATATGAAAGAAAACATGTACAAAATACTGGATATATTGGCCAGAGAGATTGGCAACCCAATGTCAATTAACGAAATAAAAAATAAAATCGAATGCATCTATGGATCTGCAGATTACAAAAATATTCACATGTCCATCCATGAAATGGAAAAGTCAAATCTTATCACGATTGAAAAAATTGGAAAGTCATCTATTGCATCGCCAAACTTTGATAACCCTTTGTTAATTGATAATCTAGCACAGGTTGAACTCATCAACAAGGTTCAATTTTTAGAAAAAAGAAAAGATTGGCAAATACTATTTCTACAAATTAATTCATATCTGAGAGAATTTAGCATAATAAGATCTATTTTAATTATAAATCCTGAAACAAATGCAAAGTTAAACAGAATTGAATTTCTTATCTTATTGCGCAAAGAAGAGAATAAAGAAGAATTCAAAGACATTCGTAGTAATATGGAATTACTTCAACGAGTGCACAACATCAGAATAGATTATTTGATGTTAGATGAGACAAGCTTTGAGAATTTGATGAGATATGAAGATGCCAATCCAATAAAAGAAGTAATGTCAGACAAAATTGCAATATTTTATCCTCAGGCTTTTTGGCTTATGATCAAAAACCTTCTTGACAAAGGAATAAGAATTAAAGTAGAAGAAGAATCAATTTCACTTGCAAAGATTTCAGAGCAAGATATTGTTTTTAATCTTGCAAGATTTGGATACAAAGAGATGGGTACAAAAATTACCCAGGGAAAAGCAATAGGAATTGAATATCTAGTAACTTCGATTTTGGTAAAAAAAGACAATGTTCGTAGGTTAGAGGCAATACCAATAATCCTTGCAAAAAACAAAGAAAAGATCAACTATTCTCTTCTAGTTTTTCTGGTAACAAAATTCAAGATGATACGACAACTATACAATATTTTGAAAGTTTTAGATGAGATAACTCCCACAGAAGAGGTCAAACAAATCATGAGAGAGATTACTGGTGCAGTAAAACAGAAGGTAAAGACAGACCAACAGGTAATAGAACTGAGCCTGAAAGACATGGAAAAAAAGATGAGGCTGTACGATGTCATTGAATAAGCAGGTACTTTTGGACTTTCTAGAGGAACTAGACAAGGAACTTGAACGCAAGATAACAGTTGTGGCCGTAGGTGGTACTGCGATGACACTTCACAACGCCAAAGAATCTACAATTGACGTCAATTTCACGATTCCAGCAGAAGATTATGCAGAGTTTCACAGGGTTTTGAATCTGGTTCCTCACGGGTTCAAAGTCGACACGTGGAACAACGGAATGGTCTTCAGCCAAGACCTGCCTGATGACTATTTGAAAAACAGCAGAAATGTCAGAACAAAGATGAAAAACATGAAACTCAAGACTCTAGATCCACTTGACATCATCGTGACAAAAATCGGCAGGCTAAATGAAAGAGACAAGGAAGACATTGCAATGTGCATCAAAAAATTCAAGATCACAAAGGCTCAGATCAAAAAAAGAGCAAAGCAAGTGATCTATACAGGCAGAGAAGAAAACTATGAGATTAATCTGAACCATGTGATGAAGAAGTTTTTTTAGACATTACAGATCCTTACGTGAAAATGTGTATGGAATATTTTAACATGTATTGATCAGACCAATTATTAATCATTAAAAATATAATTTTGCCATGCCTGATGAACTAGATAAAATTGGAAAATTGATCAAATATGCAGTTTATTATGATAAACGAAATCCACGTATCCTAATTCATCAAATAGGAGTACACAAACTGTTCAAAGGTGAACGTGTTTTTGATTCTCCTGTAGATGCTTGGACATTCTTCAGCAATAAAGATGATACAATGTTATTTACGAAGTCAATACATGATGCTAATCCACAACTTCCAATAAAGCAATGTATGTTGTGTAAAATATAAAATAAATTAGAATCTGACAAATTCAGATAATAGAATATGTGCCAGAAGATACTCTTTTGAAGTATTCTGTGTATTTTCATGGATTTCCTTTCCTGTGCTTTGGCAAAAATGTACTGTATGTAGAATCTGCAAATCCTTTGATTTTTTTCTTCACATCTTTTGCAGAAAATTTGCTTGGAAGTGTTCCAGATTTTACAGCATCATGAATTGTTCAGATAGGGGTTTTCTTATCATTTCTTCTTAATTTTTAAAGAAACTGCTTGAGTGTTTCTTTATCTATTCTATATTTTAGAGAGGAATATCCATCAATCTTCCTGACTGATTTCCATAATTCCTTTTTGTTTTATGAGGATTTATTGTTTCAATCTTCTTGCAGGTTTTTATCTTTGGCCTTCGTAACTTGCACACCTACGCTATCTCCTACGGATACATCTTCCTTAAGATGCCGTACACTTTTCTTTACAACCCCAACATTTTCACTGACATCCACTTTTTCGTTAATTGCTCTTTCATGATCTCCAATTTTCTTATCATTTTCTTTCACAATTACTTGACAAACAAGTTAATGTTTACTGGAGGAGACAGGGCAGTAGGATTGTTAACAGATTCCCAAACAAATACAGTTGCAGTGTATTTGCCTTCTTTGAAAGGAATCCATGTCACCTCAGGATTTATTTTCTGAAAAGATGTAAGATTTCCAGTAAGCCAAGATAAAGATTCTACTTGGTTTTGACTGTTTTGTATTTGAACTAAATATGCAAATGGCTGAATTCTGTCCATTTGGTTTTCTAAGTCAGAAACTAGTCTAATTTGTTGGTCTACAGAAATTAAATTGTCATCTATAGGTATTTTTTCTGTATCTAGCACCATAAAGTTTGATACAGGAGCTCTCTCCATCGGAGGTGAACTTCCCCCAACTATGGCAGTTGAAAACATCTCTATTCCATTTTCTGTGATTATAGCATTTCTAGTAGGTGTATGATTTACAGGAAATAGAGTATCCACATACTCTGCAGTTATTGTATCCCCTTCAACAGTATGTAAAAATCCTGTCCCCGAAGGTGGTTTTTCTACAAATACAACATCTCCTTCAAATATGCCCGAATCAAAATCGGTTTCAAAAAGTGTCATTCTAAAACCAGAATGATCAGTATCCGAATGAATTGCAATCCACACATAGTCTATTACATTTGGATGTCGATTCATGTCAGGATCAGTCACAATTATGGTGGCTTTGGTTCCATCATGACTTGGGAAACTGGCCTGTTTCCAGTAAACTTCGGCAACCGTAAAATCAAGGGGTTCTCCAAATACTGTTGACGTCAGGAACCCAATTAGAATCAAAAAAATTACAAAATATTTCATAATATGACTAACAGAATAATGGGAAGTTCATAAAGGAATCTACTAAAATGTGCTAAACAACCCAATCACGGAATTTTATGATTTTGATCGCATAACTGATTAGCGTTTTTATTGTCATAACTAATAACCATAATGATGGTTACTGGATTTTCAGTATCTGATTTGCGGTTTAAAATTTACGCACTAATAAGGAGTCAAAATAGCTTTGGTTAAGGAAAATTGTGGCGTTGTTGGAATCTTTAGCCTGAGTGGAACTAATGTAGTTCCTATGGTAATTGATGCATTAAGAGCACTTCAACACAGAGGACAAGAAGCCTGGGGTCTTGCAATTCCAAACAAGCCTCCACTTAAACGATTAGGATTAGTATCTGGAGCATCATCCGAATTTAAAAAAATCACCGAAGAATATTCTTCCCCAGCAGTAATTGGGCATGTTAGATATTCTACAATGGGAAGAAGTTCATTAGAAAATGCACAACCCCTCAAGGTAAAAGATCTCTGTATTGCACATAATGGAACCATAGCAAATGTACAAGAATTATCAAATCTAGTTGGTGGATGTTCTTTTACTCCGCAAAATGCAAGTGACACACTTGTAGCGGCTCAGAGACTAGTTGCACTAATTTCTGAGAATGGTCAAATGGGAAAAGCACTTTCAATTCTCAAAAATGAAATGATTGGCTCTTATTGTTTTACCTTTATCTCTGATGATAATTCTGTTTATGCAGCACGTGATCCAAAGGGATTCCGTCCAATGGTTTTAGGGTACAAGGAATCTGATAATACTTACATTGTTGCATCGGAATCTTCTGCAGTATCTGCAGTTGGTGCAAAACTACAACGAAATGTAAACCCTGGCGAATTAATAAAATTAAGTAACAATGGTTTGGAAACTGAACGTTTCTCTGATGATCCTGCACGTGCACATTGTTCTTTTGAATTTACTTACTTTGCACATCCCTCAAGTAACATGGAAGGAACTAACATCTATGTTGCAAGAAAGAATATTGGAAGATTTTTGGCAAAGAAATTTCCAATTAATGATGCTGATTTAGTAATTCCTGTACCTGATTCTGCAAGGCCAGCTGCATTGGGATATGCACAAGAACTTGGTGTCTCTTTTGATGAAGGACTTCTAAAGGATAGATATAGCAAGAAAGGTCCATTGCGAAGTTTCATTGAACCGCATCAATCAGACCGAATAGAAATTAACCGATGGATTATCCCAATCAGGGAAATTATTGAGGGAAAACATGTTGTTGTAATTGATGATAGTTTAGTTAGGGGCACAAGCTCAAAAGCAATAATTAAAGCACTACGTAGGGCAGGAGCTAAAAAAATTAGTATGGTCATTACATATCCTCCAATTAAATTCCCATGTTATGCCGGAATTGATTTTCCATCTCAAGAAGAACTTGCAACATTTTCTGACGGCAAAGAGATGACTCAAGAAGAAATTACTGAAATGGTAAGACAAAGTATTGGCGCTGACTTTTTGGGATACAATGATGCTGAAAATCTTGCAGCAGCAGTTGGAATTCCAAAAGATTCGATGTGTTTCACATGTTCTTCAGGTGATTATGAATCACTTGGTATTACTCCTGAATTTCGAAGTAGAAAAGAAATGAAAGGAGAATAGGGTATTTTTTTAAATATGGTAAATTGAATTAAAAAATATGCAAGCAGTATGGAATGGTGTGGTAATTGCCGACAGTGATGACACCGTAGTTGTTGAAGGAAATCACTATTTTCCAATCGATTCTATAAAAAAAGAATATTTTGCAAAGACTGATTTTACATCTTTTTGCGGTTGGAAAGGTATGGCAAATTATTATTCAGTTACAGTAAATGGCAAAACCAACAAAGACTGTGCATGGTATTATGAAGAGCCAAATGACGCTGCCAAGAAGATTAAAGGAATGGTAGCGTTTTGGAATGGTGTTAAAATAAAGTGATTTGTTTCTAGTTTGTTAATTCTATGATGCTGTGATCCCGAAACAGGATAGAGTATAAAATCATAATTTACTTCAAAATAAAACTCAAATGGCTCCAAAATCTGTTTATTGTCATCAATATGCATCAATTTCATAATTTCTATTTTATTGAAAAATTATTTTATCCCTACTTGTTTAAAAAATACAACTTTTGAATAAAGATGTGCCTAGAACCTGGAATTTTCAATATTTTAGTTTCAACTGCCACAAATATTTTGACTAGTTTTAATTATTAGAAAAACCATGAATTATGCGTGAAACAGTATACTGCAATTATTGGTACGGGAATTGGTGCTATTGTAATCATGGCAGTAATCTTTGGAATGGATGTTTTGAAATTATCTGTATCTACACAGGATTATGATATTTTTGTTGATCCTGTTTTGGATAAACAAAGTCTGTTTGTTATGGGACGTGTAACGATTCAAAATACAGGGTTTCAACCATTAACTAATGTTCATGTTAATTTTGGGGCAGGAGATACCTTGGAATTGGGAACTATTGATGTAGGTAAAAAAATCATTGTTTCTCCACCTTCTGACAATCCAATGGAGTTTGTAATGATCACTGCTGACAATGATGTTTTTGTAAACAAAGCATACCGGGAAATGCCAAAGATGGTAGGAATGATGGGTTCCTGATTTTTCCTAGCAGTTAAATCCCATAAAATTATGATATGGTTGTTTGAAGTTTCTAACAAGTGGTAAAGTAAAGGATCTTTATGATGTGGATGAAAATACCCTGCTCTTCAAGTTCTCAGATAGAGTTTCAGCATATGATGTAAAATTCAAACAAGATATTCCTAGAAAGGGAGAAGTACTGTGCAAATTTGCTGAATTTTGGTTTAATGAATTATCTGTGCCTAATCATTTTGTCAGACGAGAATCTGACACTGAAATTATTGTAAAAAAGATGAAGATGTTGCCAATAGAGTGTGTTGTGAGAGGCTATTTTTACGGTAGTCTAGTAAATCGATGGAAAAAAGGTGAGGTCATAGTTCCTGAAGGAACAGACACAACCTTGGCTGCAAAACTCCCAGAACCTCTTTTTGATCCTACTACAAAATCAGAACACGATATTCCAATCAACAAAGAAAAAACGTTGGAGATGAATTTAGTAACTGAGGAACAATACCGATGGTTAGAGAAAACATCTGTTGAAATTTACAAAAAAATGTCTACAATTGCAGATGGTGCTGGTTTTATTTTGGCTGATTTGAAATTAGAGTTTGGAATTCTAGATGGCAAAATTACGCTGGGTGATTCTATTGGCCCTGATGAGTATCGTTTATGGCCAAAGGACTCCTATACTGTTGGAGAAATACAAGAGGCATATGACAAACAACTATTGCGAGACTGGTTAACTGCAAATGGATATCAAAAACAATTTGATGATGAACGTGATGCAGGAAGAGATCCTGTTGCACCTGAGATTCCAAATGAAATTATTCAAAAAATGACTGAGCGCTACGTGATAGCATATGAAAAATTAACTGGAAATACTCTTTAACCCTTGATGAATTGAAATACTATGGGAACAATAGAAGATAAAAAAGAAATTGAAACATTGTTGAATATTGTAATTAATCAAATCCCATCTTACACCAACATGGTAAACTCTGAACATTGGGATATGAATCTGGATGATTGTATTTTTGGAATGGTTTATCACTCATTTGTTGCAAAAGCAACTAACTATCTAAATAACAAACTTACGGATACTGAACAAGAGACTAATGCAGAATCAACTTTTCAAATGATGAATTTGATATCTGAAGTCTTCAATGACCGATTGGCAGATATCAAACAAGAAATTGTTTCTGCATTAAATTCTTAATCTGCGCCTAGCATCTTTCTTTCAACTCGAATTGTGTTTTTGATGATTCACAAAATAATGTCTTGATGGCAATTTTCTGACATATCTTTTCTGATTTTTATTTTTTTGGTACTTTTTGAAAATTTTAAAACCATTACAAAAATTCTTTTACTGATGTTACAATAATTATAGTGGTATCATAATAATTACAGTGGTATCATAATACTATGTTGCATTATAGTATTTCTTGTAGTGGTAATGATAAAATTGATAGCAATCCAATATTAATTAAAGTAAACAAAAATTGATGCGATTAGACAAAAAAATATGATACGCGGATCTTTTAGATCGGATTTGAAGGTAATTCTGTATGTCTACATTGTTAGAAAAGCAAATCAAAGTTAATCGTATTGTTACGACAAGTATTGAACACGCACGTGCAATTGAAGACCCTGCACGGGCAAAAATTGTGGAAATTTTATACCGTCAAGCATTATCTGCAGACCAAATTTCAACTGCTCTAAAAAAGACTGGATACAAAAAAGCTTTGACTACAGTACGGCATCATCTGGAAATTCTAAAAGAATCCGGATTAGTTGAAATTGCACGAATTGAGGAATCACGAGGTGCTATTACAAAATATTATAGTACATCAACTAAATTGTTGGATTTTCAAACACCTGAAGATTTTGACTCTACATATTCCAAAGTCATTAACAACACATCTACAAAAATTGAAAAAATCCTCAAAGGATTGACACCAAAAACAAAATCAAAAGGGAAAAAATCTGAAGATTATTCACAGTATTTGGTAATGGAAATAATGAATAGAGCGATGACTAATGTACTTGAAAAATCTCACAACAAATAGACATTATGTGCAATTTGATTCTAATGAATCATTAAATGCGATCAAAGACACATTTGATTTTTCTGAACATTTTCATGAAAAAATCGATAAAAAACAAGACACATTGTTAATATTGCAAAATCAATCTCACAGATCTGGTGTAATGAAAAAATGATTGACGAAAAAGTTGTAAATCTATTTTCTGAAAAAAATCTTGTTTTCATTGCAACTGTAATGGAAGATGGTTCTCCTCAAGTATCTCCGGTTTGGGCAAATTATGAAAATGGTTATGTTTTAGTAAATACTGCAGAAGGAAGAATCAAACACAAAAATGTTTTACGTGATCCTCGCGTTGCAGTTTCTGTTGTATCCAAAGACAATCCACTTGACATGACTGCAATTCGTGGAACTGTTGAAGAATTAATTCCGGATTATGAATACAAACATGCAGACAAACTTACACAACAATACCTGGGACGAGAACATTATCCATTCAAACGCGATGATGAAAAAAGAGTCATCCTAAAAATCAAACCAAACAACGTTTTTGTTTTGCCAGAATTAAAGATGAATGAGTAGCAATTTCAATGTTTCTAAATTCGAATTTAGAAACATCATAAACTAAGTATGTAAAATAAGAAAAAAGATAGTATAGACAGCTTAACGTCGACGTTTAGCTGCCTTTCTCTTTGGAGCGGCTCTGCGTTTTGCTGCTGCCTTTCTCTTTGGAGCTGCTTTTTTAGCTGCAGTTCGTCTCTTAGGAGCGGCTCTGCGTTTTGCTGCTGCCTTTCTCTTTGGAGCTGCTTTTTTAGCTGCAGTTCGTCTCTTAGGTGCTGCCTTTCTCTTTGGAGCGGCTCTGCGTTTTGCTGCTGCCTTTCTCTTTGGTGCTGCTTTACCTGCACTTTTCCTTCGAGATGCTGTTGCCCTTCTCTTACGAGCTGCTGCTGCTTTTAGTGCTTCAGCTGCTTTTTTAGCTGCATTTCTCTTTCGAGTTCTTGCTGCTTTTTTAGCTGCTTCGGCTCTTTTGGCTTTGGATACTGCCATAACATTTTGCAAAAATCATGTGTGTTATATGGTAAAAGTCATACATTACTACACAAACTATAGAAAAATTTGACACAATTTTTGCTTTACGATCAACAATTTGTAATACAAACAACAGCTGTATCAACTGTTGACTGATCTTTTTGCGGTCTGATAATTATTTTGTATTGTTTTTCTTCATCAAATGGAATGTCAAACTGTGTTGTTCTTTCAATTGGTTTGTTTGGTTCTAGAGTTTCTAAAAATAAATCTTTTGATGAAAATTCTCCATAAACTGCTTCGTGTTTTTGTTCTTTATCATCAACAATGTAAAATTGTCCTCCTGAAATGATTGTTTTCTTATCGGTGATGTTTTTTGCAGTGATTCCTATTTTTACAAATGTGTTTTCTGGTACGACTTCTTTACTTCCCTCATGTGTTCCTTCAAAAGTAATAATGTATTCTACTGGACCAACAATGGTTGCTTTTCCTCCAACTGCCTCAATGTAGTTTGTTGTGTATTGTGTATACATGTAATTTGCAAAGATTATGGATGCTATTATGGCCCCAACCACAATTATTACTCCCATTCCAGCCATAAATTGACTGAAATTTTTTGGTATATAGTTGAAACGCATTTTTTTGGGTATATTTTGCACAAAAAATAGGGGGTTTAGCTTTTACGCACAACAATAAAACTTGAGGCATGATTAGATGGCAGAGCTTGGTGGATTAATGGTTGCATTTCATATTCAGGCACAAGTGTTACACCCCCCCTCAAAACGACTGTTTTTGAAAAAATCATCTTGTGACTAAATACACCATTTTTCAGGGGGGGTTTAACGCCTAGGCATAATTTCAATTAGTTAGTCATTTTACAAAATTTTGAAGCATTGGAGTGATCATATCTATAATTTGAAAAATAGCATGATGAGAATTATTCCAAACTTTTCAAATATGTTGTAGAATGATTCTACTATTGGTGATTTACTAATTTGTAAAATGAATCCTTTTACATATTGTCTGAAATGATTCTTATTTTATCACCCATACGTGCTTTTTTGAACACACCTTTATTCTAAAAAAAAGGGGGGGGATTTACCCCGACATTGAAACAAAAAACCCGAAAATTATTCTCTTTCTACTCTGATAGTAATTTTTCCTTTTTTGGCAGTATTGACAACTTTGAGTGCTCTACTCATTACTCCCATACCAAATCTTGACAGCTCAGCTGTAGATAGAGTTAATTCTCTTGGTTTTGATTTTGAAGTTTTGCTTTTCATATTTTGAAATATTGCTTTTTTGATATAAGGCACGCGTAGAACTGATAAATCGTCTATTTTTAGAATGTCTTTAACAAAAATCTCGATGTTTTTTCATGTTTTTCAGATACACTCTCTATTGCATCAAAAACTGTTTGTTGGTTGATATTTTCTTTGTCATCTAGAACAACATATACTCCAATCTTCTGTTTTCCATCCTCAGCAATGTTTTTGTTAATTACCTGAATTGAGTGACAAAAATTAGTGACTTTTTTTTCAAAGTTTTCTTTTTCTTGTTGATTAAATCCCAAATAACGTGCAATTTGGTTATTTTTCATAACAACTTTGGCTCCTATTACCAGAATACCTGGCTGACCTTTTGGCTCAAATATTTCTACAGGAATACCTGTCTGACCTGCATGCTTTACTAAAATTTGAAAAGTATTTTCTGTACTTTTAATTGCTTCAAAAGAAAGTCCTTCATGAATTAACCATCTTTCAACACTATCTCTCAGTCTAGACACACTCATGTAAAAACAATCAAACCTAGTTCTATATGATTCTAAATTCTATGGTTTATTACTCTGAATTTACTATGTTTCTAAATTCGAATTTAGAAATATTTGAAATCGCTCCTTGTAAAACAATATTGCTCATGCTCAGATATTAACATTAAACCCAGAATCTATGCCTGGAAATGATGAAGCTACCAAAATGTTGAATATGATTCCGATTACCATTAAAACAAGGCCTAGATACAAACAATTCTTTGCTTTACGCGGATCATCGTGACGTAAAATAAAGAACGCAATAATTCCTCCAATAATTCCTAAAAAAACAGGTAACAAAAACCAGGCATTACTCCTTGGTTTTTTTGTATATTCCATGCTTTTTTTAATTATTTTGTAGCTATTGATTTTTTCTGTAACTGTGTAATCTCTATTTCAACTGTCTCTAGTGGATCCTCAACTTGATTTCGTCTAATTGAAAACATTTTCGGTTTTTCAAAGTCATCAGTACAATCAGGACACGCATAAACTAAAACTCTGTGTTCATTTGGTGCTTTAGGGTTAGATAATCTTGGGTAATACACTAGCCTAGCGCCACAATCAACACAATATCTGTTGGCCCTTCTAGTTCTGACCAATGTAAGCCTCCTGCATTATTCTAGATATGCGATCATCTATTAGATCTATGTTGTCTAATAGTCTCAACTAATTACTATCAACCGATCAATATTTCGAAATTCGAATTTAGAAATATGATTCATTTAGAATGTTAGTTTCACTATATGTGAAAAATAATGTTTCAAAACTCGAGTTTAGAAATAATACGCGCCTCCCATCAGACTTGAACTGATGACCATCCGATTAACAGTCGGATGCTCTACCACGCTGAGCTAGGGAGGCACAAGTTTGTACCTTGGTAAAAGTGATTTAATCTTTCCGACTATACACTTTGGAGTGAAATACGTTAGAAAACTTAATTGAATTTGGCAAAAAATTCTTTGATTTCTTTTGCATGGCTTTCAACTAGTTCAATAATTTCTAGATGTTCATCAGGTGTTGGTTCTCTTTGATGTACAATTTGAAATGCACTAAGTGCTGAACCTACCATCTCTCCTACAAAAAACCCACACAAAAAATCCCCTATGTTTGCACAATCCCACGTTTCTCCAATTCTGGGAGATGCACCTGCTGATTTGTATAATTCAAGTGTCTGCTCAATCAAATCTGTTGTTTGTTTTAAAAATTCAGGATCAAGGGTCATTAGAAAAATTAGGATTTTATTTTTCTATGCCTTTCTTTTTCTCAAATGAATATATGCCATCAAGAAAAACTCTGTGGTCTTTGTTTTTTACTTTGGTTTTAAGTTCTATATTAGCTGCTGTTTGAGTAATGTCTGTCCATACTTCACCCGTTAAAATTACATCTTCTCCTTTTGGAATTACTTTTGTATTACCTACAATTTTTGTAACTCTTGGCGCTCTTTCTCCTTGGAAATTTTCAATTAGAATTTTTTTACCATCAACTTTTAATGTAATTGGAAAGTGTGCATATACAATTTTCATCTTAATTGTATATCCATCTACTAAACCTTCACAGATATTTCTGATAATGGATCTTGCAGTATGTAAAATGGCATAATCTTTCTTTCTACTCCCAATTGCATTTAGGATAACTTTGTTATCTGTAATCTCAATATTTACTGGAATGCTTCTGAAACTCTTGAAGGTTTTACCTAGTGGTCCTACAAATGATAACATGTGTTTGTTTAGTGTGAGTTTAACTCCCTCTGGAATGATTACCTCATCCTGAAATTTTTCCATTTGTTTAGTAGACATATCCTATCAAAAATCCTCCAATTCCTTTCTCTAATGCATCATGATGCGACATTACTCCTTGATTTGTTGTAACTAGCAACATTCCTCTATCATATGCAGGTAAGTATTGCTGTTCCCAATTATTATATTCGTCATTTTTTACCTTAAATCTTGGGGAAATTGCTCCACATTTTGTAATTTTGGCCAATAATCTGATTTTGAACTTACCTCCTCTTTTATCATCAATGTGTTCAAACTCTCCAATGTATCCGTCTTTTTGAAGTGTTTTTAGAACTTCAATTGCTAGTTTTGATGTTGGAAGAATAACACAATCGCCCTTCCTTCTTGTTTCATTGTTGTATAATGTGACAAATAGATTTGCTAAAATGTTAGTTGCTGGCATGTTATATCACTTATTTTTCCTAAACCCTAAAGATGTTGCGACTTCTCTGAAGCATCGTCTGCATAACATTAAATCATATTTTTGAATAACAGCTGTATAATCTCCGCATCTTTTACACCATCGTGAACCTCTTCCAAAGTCATGCTTTTTTCTTCCAGTGGTTTCGTATGATCTGTCTTTTGCCATTATGTTACTGTCACTCCAAATTCTCTTACTAGATAATCCTTTGCTTCTTGACTGCTAATGATGTGTTTTTTTCCAACACTTGCTTTATGTTTACTTCTATTTCTAATTCCGTATCCTGGTCTTGTAAGTGTAATAGAAATTCCTAAACCTAAAATTCCTATTTGTGGATCATATTTTACTCCTGGAATGTCTATGTGCTCTTTAATTCCAAATGAATAATTTCCAAAATTATCAAATGATTTTCCGTTAACTACATTTCCTTTTGCTTCTAGCAATCTTTTTAGTAATTCTTTTGCATCATTACCGCGAATTGTCACTGCTGCACCTATTGGTTCTCCTTTTCTAACTCCCCAATCTCTTTGAGTTTCTTTTGCAGCTCTTGATGATGATCTTTTTCCTGATATTTGATCCAGTGCTTTTTTTGCAATATTGATTACATCTCCTGATTTTCCAACTCCCATATTGAGAACTACTTTCTCAAGGGAGATTTTTTTCATTATTGATTCTGTTGTTTGAGACATATGATCACTTTATTTGAATAACTGGCTCTCCTTTACCAATTGACATTATGATGTCTGCTGGAATCTCGATTTTTCTGTCGTCAAGTGATAAGATGACTCTTTTTGGAAGAATGAATGTTCCTTCTTCTATCGTTTCAATCTTTCCTATTCGACCTGTATTGTTTCCACGTGTTACTAATCCTTGACTGCCTTCTTCTAATTTTATTATTTCAAGAATTTTCACTTCTGGAATCTGAATTAAACAAGTATCTCCAACATTTACTTTGCTATCTAAAATAATTGAACGTCCATCATGGAATCCTATCTGTGTTTGTCCATTGTTGATTGTAGTTTTGCTAGTAACTCTTACTAGTTTTTTTGATTTTTCTGATTCGTTAATCTTTATTGGTTGTAGTAATTTTTCTTCAGTTGGAACTAGACGATAAATGTCAGAAACATTTTCCAATTCAACTACATCCATCAATCCAATTGCATGATGAAGTGATTTTCTTACAACTCCGTCAACTTTTACTTTTCCAGAATAAATTGAAGTTTTTGCTTCTCTAAGACTTGTTACTATCTTTAACATGTCTCTTAGAAATACTGCCGTTGGAACAGCATGACTTTTTTTATGTGGGCCTGGTTTTACAGTAATTACAAATCTTTTATTTTTTCTATTAATTCCCCAAAATTGTGGGGCCATTTGACGTTTGAGTTTTTTACTACCTGCTATGCTTACCATTAATTCTCATCTTCCTTTTTTTCAATTTTTTCTGTCACTTTTGTTTCTTTAGGCTCTTCTTTTACAGGTGTTTCTTTAGGCTGTTTACTGGGATTCTTGCCCTCAAGTTTTGAAATTCTCCACTTGTCATCAGTACTAAGTGAAGTTACTAAAAGATTAGATGTATGAATGTAGACATCGAATTTATCCCCTTTTGTCTTTTCTTTTTTTACTCCTTCAATTGCAACACTGCTTTTTTGAGTAGATACTTTGGATATTTTTCCTTCAACTCCTTTGAATTCTCCTCTAAGTATAGTTACACTATCACCTTCAATTGCGCGGACACTTCTTTTTCCATATTTTTTGCGAAGATCTTTTGATAGCGCACTTCCAAGTTGCTTACTTCTAGTTTGGAATGTTGCACGATAAATCATATTGTTGCGCATTTTTGTTGGTTTCATTTTCTTATACCACCATTGATGCCAAGTTAGCTACTCTTGGCCATTTCTCTGAAGCTTCTGCTGCTACTGGTCCTTTGATGTCTGTTCCTTTTGTTTCTCCTTCAGGAGTAATCAGCACGGCTGCGTTATCTTCAAAACAAACTCTTACACCGTTTAATCTACGAACTGCATATTTTTGTCTAACAATCACTGCACCATAGACTTGTTTTCTTAATTCTGCGGGTCCTTTCTTTACTACTACGTTACAAAAATCTCCTACTGCTGCAGCAGGTAGTCTTGATACTCTTGTCTTGTGTCTTGGAACATTGATAATTTCTAAAATTTTAGCACCAGAGTTATCTGCACATACAATATTTGCACCTACAGGAATTGAACGAGTAACATATGGGCGGAACTCTTCTACTCCTTTACCTGCCTGTTTTGCCATTATGCTTTAACCTCTACTACAACATATGATACTGATTTTGAGATGGGTCTGCATTCTGCAGTCAAAACATGATTTCCTGTTTCAACATCAATACATTCTGGAACATGTGCATGAATAGTACTTGTTCCTCTTGCATATCTCTTAAATTTACTAAAGTAAATTGGTGCATCTTTTTGTAATGTGATTGTCTGTTTTGCTTTACTTCCAGTTACTTTACCATCAAAGAGTTTTCCCCTAATCGATAAATTTCCGTGGAATGGACAATGCTTGTCAGTGCATTGTTCTTTTGGTTCTTTTATTTTTAATCCTATATTGCGTGTCATACTTTTACTCCTAATCTGTCAAATGGTCTTTTTGCAATTTTGGATCCTTCAACAATCACATCATTGTTCTCAATTGAGAATTTCCAACTGTTTGTAGATTTTGCAATTAATTTAGATCCATTTTCTGTATTTATTGTAAACATCGATTTTGTTTCATTTATGATTCTTCCATTTAATCCTATAACTTGAGGATTGGTAGATTTGACTATCTCTGTGTTCAATCCTATGAATTCATGTGATGTGATGTTGTCTGCTGTAATCATTTCTGTTTCTTCATCTCGTTTATTCTAGTTAGCATTCTTGCGATGTCATGACGTAGTGGTTTTAGTTTACCGCTTTCTTTTCTTAGTGTACCTTTAGAAGCGTCGACTCTGAGTTTTGCAAGTTCACTGCGTGCCTCTTGAATCTTACTTTTAAGATCTTTTTCATTTAGTTGATTAATTGTTTTCATGCTTATTCTGGTCATTTTAATCTGTCCTCTTCTTCTTCTAATGTTTCAAGTTCTTTCATTCTTTCTTCTTCAAGTGCAATTTGTTCTGATTCTGTTCTTGCTTTTGTTTCTGCTGCAGTCTCATCTCTCATCTTTCCTGTTCCTTCATCTTTGATTTGTTTTGTTTTCATAGCTTTTTCAGTTTTCATTTCAAATTCTGGAATGAGTTTAGCTTTATTGGCAATTCTTATTCTAATTCCAATTAGTCCCATCGCTGTTTTCACATGTGCAATGTCTTCTGCAACAATGACTTCTGCATGGTGGCCTGCTCTGGGCAATATTCCTGCTGTGTGTTTTTCAAATGCAGAACGATCGCCTCTGAGTTTGCCTGAGATAGTAATTTGGACTCCCATTGCGCCATTTTCCATAATTTGTTTTAATGTCCACATTGTTGCTCTTCTAAAAGCAGTTCCTCTTTCTAGATGGGCTGCCATTCTATTACACATTACACTTGGAGCTAATTCTGGTTTTTCAATTTCCACTACTGAAATTTGTGGATTTTTTAATCCAAAGTCTGATGCAAGTTTGTCTGTAAGTGCTCTGATTCCAGAACCTTTTCTTCCAATAACGATGCCTGGTCTAGTAACATGTAGTGCAACTCTTGTTCCTACGGGGGTCTTTGAAATTTCTGCATGTGAAAATCCTGCATCTTTAATTGCTTCTCTAAGATAATCTTTGAGAAGCATCATGTTGTAGTTATCTTTGATTACATTTTTGACTGCTGACATATCTAAATCTCCTGTGCCACCAATTCTACATGAGTTAATACATTGTTTTTGGGAGTTGCTCTTCCCATAGCTCTTGGGATGAATCTTTTTACAATAACTCCTTTGTGAACAGTGGCATTTACTATTCTTAATCTATCTAAATCCATTCCTTTGTATTCTGCATTTGATTCTAAATTATCTAAAACTTTGATGAATTCTTTTGCTGTTTTTTGTGGATAACGTCCTGCCATCATTCCAGGATCTGCTTTATGTCCAACTTGATTTTTATATCTTCTAAATGCGACAGCTCTTTTTTTGCTAATTACTGCAAGAAGATAGTCTCTTGCTTTTTCAATTGACAATCCTTTGATAGAAACAGCTACTTCACGTGCATGTTTGTGTGAGATATCTTTTTCTCTTAATGATGAACGCACATGTTTTGTTGCATCATATTTTTGGAAAGCATAATTGAATCTACCCATAATGATCACTTTAGTGGCACGTAGAGACTGGATCTTGATGCACCCACACCTGGGGCACCGTGTGAAACTCTCTTATTTGTTATTACATATTCTCCTAAATAATGTCCAATCATTTCTGATGTAATACTTACTGGACGAAATTCTTTTCCTGAAAATACATTTACTGTAACGCCTACCATGTATGGCAAAACAATCAAATCTCTAACGTGAGTTTTGATAGGATTTTTTACTTTACCTGCTTTTGCAGCTTTAATTTCTTCAATCAATTTTCTCTTTCCATCAGTAATTCCTCTTGTGAGGGATCTTCTTTGTCTAGAGTTGAATAGCAAGAATAATTTTTCTAAGGACAAACTGTCAAGCTCCTCTTTTGGAATACCTCTGTATAGAAATTCTTTAACCATTCTTCTTCTCCTCTGTTAATGTACTTCGAGTTTTATGGTCCATATTATAGCATTCCTATCTTTGTTGCCAAATCTCTGGCTTTTGCAGTATTTTCAAATTGAACAAATGCTTTTTTACCATAAATTGTTCTTGCAGTGTTTACGTTAGTGACATTTTCTTTGTAAAGTGCTTTTACAGCTTCGGCAATTTCGGGTTTACTTGCTGATCGTTCTACGATAAAGCAAATTTTACTTTCATTTTCTACCATTGCAAATGTTTTTTCTGTAATGTATGGTTTGAGAATAATTTTGTTTGCTTGATCTACATTCATTGTGTTTTCACCATAACCTCGAGATGAGTTGATTTGATTTTTCCAATTTCCTCAATTGCGGATTTGGAATATACAGTTAATCTAATTGGATCTGAACCTGGTGCTAAATCTAATACACTCAAATCTTTAACACTTTTTGCTTCTACTCCAGGTAATGCTCCTATTGCTTTTTTAATCTTTGAATCATCTTTGATAACAAACAAAACACTCTTTCCAATTTTTTTACTTCTTCCTCTGAGTCTTGATTGACCGGAACGTGGTTTTCTTGCTTTTAATCTTTCAACGTCCTGTGTTAGTTTTAGCGCATCCAGTACTTTGGTGATTTCATTTGTTTTTGAAATTGATTCAATGTCATCTGATACGATAATTGGGAATGATTCAATGCCTTCTATTTTGTGACCTCGTAGCTCTACAAGTTCTTTTGACGCTGTTGCTGCAATTGCAGAACATAGTGCCAATTTGTTTTCCTTTTTGTTTAATTTTTTGTAAATTACTTTACCTACAATTGGTGGGTGTGCTTGCCTTCCGCCTCTAGTAGATGCAACTTCTGCACCTTGACCTTGTCTTCCGCCACCACCGCCAGTACTTCTTGCAACACGTGAAACACCTTGACCTGTTGGAGGATCATTGGAATCTGCAACTACATCTTGACCTGCAGATGGATGTCTTCCTTGTGGTTGGAATTTATGAGAAGTTAAATTAGTGAAAGCTTTGTGGATCAATTCTCGTCTAAATGGAGTTGAAAACACTAGTGGCAGTTCTACTTCTTTATCTTTTGTTCCAGTTGTAGTATATGCTGTTGTTTTCATTAGATTACTACCTCCAAAATGTTTGGTTTGTTGATTTTAGTTGGAACGTTTCTGATTTGACTTCTTAGTTTGATTAATCTTCTATATGTTCCCGGAACTGATCCTTTTAGGATGATGAAATCTCCTTTTACCAATCCAAAGTGTTTGTATCCTCCATCTGGATTGATTTTAATTTGTTCATCATCTGTGTTTCCCATAATCATAATTCGTTTATCATATTCTATTCTTTGATGGAATCCCATTTGTCCTGCTCTTGGTACTGTATACATGACACTTTGTGGAGAAATTGGACCGAGTGAACCCACTTCTCTAACTGTTTTTCTTGATTTATGTTGTTTCTTTTTTACTCCCCATCTTTGAATTACACCTTGCCATCCTTTGCCTTTAGTAATTGCAGCAACATCTACACTTGCACCTGTTTCAAAAATTTGATCAATCTTAATTTCTTTTCCAAGTAGTTCTTTAACATGAGCAAATTGTTTTTGTATGTCTCCTCCACTAACCGAAGCTTCAAAAATGTAAGGTTTTTTCTGTTCCAATCCTGCTGCACGAGGCGAAACTGCAACTATTGCAAAAATTTCTTTTATTCTTCGAAGGGATTTCTCTGCATTCTCTAATGCACCCTCTTTGTTTTTTACTGTAATTTCTTTTGATATGTATTTTGGAATATCATCTGCATATACATCAAATTCTGCATGCATTCCATCATGATCTTTTGAATACCCTCTAATTCCTAAAATCAATACTGGAGGGGTAACTAGGACTGTTCCAAGACTTACGAGTTGTTTTCCTGCATTTGGAACTTTTTCTCTATCGTCAATACTTACTATCTGAACACACCCTGCCTTGAAACCACAATGAGCTAAAATCTTTGGCTCTTCTGAATTTAATTTTGGCCATGCTCTAATGCGTGCCTCCATACTTTTTGCACGTACTCTTGGTGAATATGCAAGACTTCCTCTACGTGGCTGATGGTTTTTTCTAGCGCCCATGGATAAAACGCGTCTCGATTTCCCTCTATTAAACCATGTGAGACATCGTTAACCATGAAAAAAATAGTGGTTAACCATATGAGCCTAAATTGTTATGGCTTTAACAAATCTGATGCCATGTTCCAAATTGTTATTCCGCCAATAATAATTCCTGCAATTCCTAGCGCAATAGCAAATAAAAGAAAATTTTTTCTTTCTGGCATATTATGATGTACTTTGCGCATTAATTATTGCCAATGTCCCAAGTAATGCTTCCTCCAACCGTACCGTTTCAGTAGCTTGATTGGGAAAAAAGTTCAATGATTTTGCATTTTGAACATTTTTCATTTTGCCTCCCAGGATTTCATGAATACCTTTTTCTGGAGATCCAAAAACTATGAGTGTAGGCTGATCTGATTTGACATATTTGGAAATTTGTTCTTTTGTTGCTGTTTTACCTTTTCTGGATGTAATGATTATGCTTCCTTTCCATTCTGCCAATACTGAAAATAAATTTGCTCTCTCTTTTACAGAGTATCCCCAATAGGACTGAACCTCACTTTTGTCTATCTCTTTTACAGATAATTTTGGATAACCTTCTTTGAATTGCACTGTGACTCTTTTACCAATCGATGTCTTACCAAAAAATGGAATTAATTGATTTATCCCTACGTCTACAAATCGTTTACCTTTCACACTGATTACAATCCCTTCTCGTACATCTCCAGGATTGATCTTTTTAGCATTCACTGGAGTAATGTGGCTTGGAATTTTAAGTGGTTGTAGAACACCTGCAAATTTTAGATCATTCATTTTTGGAAACAATCGTCTTCTCAAAAATTGCGGCGTCTCTAAATATTTTAAAATCATTACCATTAGACTTCCGTCTGTCCTGTTGTTACCTTCTTGGTAAACATATATTGTATCAATTTTAAAAATTGCACAAGCTCTTGCTAGAACTGAAATTTTTCTTGTTTTGTCTATCTTAAGTGATTCATCAGATAATGCCGATTCTGGAATGGCAACAGATAATTTCAATGTAATTTAATCTCCCAGGCCCACTTTATGTGATTATTTCTGGTCGTGTGGGTATTTCTCTTTAGCAGTTTTTGCATAATTTGCAATCTGCTCATCTGAAACTAATTCGTACAAACCAGTTTCTGTTTTAATATGTGCCATTCTGATGTGACTTGTGCCTTCCTTATCTTCACTTGATAGATAAATTCCAGCAGCAGATAATATGGCAGCATCATCTAATGATAGATCATCTTTGTATGTTTTTTCTAAAAAGTCTGTAACTTGATCTGAACCTGAACCAATTGCAATTGCATCATATGATATGTACGTTCCACTTGGATCTGTTAGATACAACTGTGGTGTATCATTTACTACTCCGCCAAGAATCAATGCGACACCATACGGTCTCACTCCTGCATATTGTGTATATTGCTGACATTGATCCGCCAAGTGTTTTGCAATTGTTTCAACTTCTACTGGTTCATCGTAAATCATTTTGTTACTTTGAGAAAAGAATCGTGCATTGTCTACCTGACTTCTTGCATCTGGAATATATCCTGCTGCTGCGACTCCTACATGATCATCAATTTGGAAAATCTTTTGAGCGGTATTTGAGATTTGTAATTTTCTCGGTTTTTCTTCAACTGCAATGATAATTCCATCTTTGCATTTTACACCAACAGCTATTGTTCCTCTTCGTACTGTTTCTATTGCGTACTCTACTTGATATAATCTACCATCCGGGGAAAACACTGTGATTGCTCTATCGTAACCTTGTTGTGCAGGAAGCATTTGATTCCAATGCTTTGAATGTACAATTTAAACCGTACTCTCTTTGAGAACCATTTCTCCATTTTAAACAGGCTCGATAAAATGCTGATCGTATGTTTTATTTTTGAAAAAAATTGATTTTTACATATAATCCTGTTTATCAAAATAAAATATCCTGTCTTTTATTACTATTATTGTCATATTACAGATCTAGAAAATGAACCCAATGTTTGGTTTTATTATTGGCGATTTGATGATGGCAGTAATTATGGTTATTACGTTTTCTATAATTGGTTCATTTACTTCTATATCTTCTAAAAAATCTTTGGTCAAAGAAGTAAATTCTGCATTAAATATGGATGAGCCAAAAATGTGTACAAAATTTGATAATCCACAAGAATGTATTGGTAATTTTACATATGTGAAAAGAAATCCTCAGGCATGTTTGCCATATATGGAAGATGAAGAAAATCAATATGAGTGTCTAAATAAATTATTTCAAAAATTTCAAGATAGAGTTTGTAATTATATGAGTGCTGATTTTTATGATAAATGTATTATTGAAACACAAAAACGGAACTAATGAGTTTTTAATTGGAAAACATTATTTGTTAAAGTTTAATTTGAGTTTTTAATCTTCATAGATTATGAAATTTGAAATTCAATTCTCAGGTCATGAAAATATTAGATCAAATCATCAAAAAACAATTGAGATTACAAAAGACTCTCATTTAACACTACAAGGTGACTGTATTGTTGGTATTAATGCAACTTCCAGTTGTTCTGATTTACCTTTAGAACTAAAAGAGAAATTAAAAAATCCTGACTCAAAAATTAAATTTTCTATTCGTGTTGGTGATTATGAATTTCTTTTAGAGGGACAAGGCCATCCTGAATTGATTCTTTCTCATACCGAAGACATTGTAATTAGAAAAAGTGACTTTATTTGTCCAAGAACTTTGGCAATTAAATGTGATAAATCATCTGATCTACTACCTAGAGACATGGTGGCATTGTTACAAGATCCTAAAACGAAAGGAATCTTCGCTATTAGTGTTGATTAAAACTGTCACAATTTTATATGCATTAGTTTAATTTTGAATATGGGTCTTAAAACTAAAATTTTCATTTTGATTCCATTAGTGGTCTTTGCTGCCATCATTTTCGGGTTTGGTATGTACAATACATTGTGTAAAAATGCCAATATTCCTCTGAATTGCTAATTTGATGTCCAAAGAATTCTAATAATTCTCTATTTTAGTTAATTCTGATTTAGCAAGATTCTCTTAAAGCATTAGAAAGTAGAGCATACATGGTTAAAACCACCATTGAATTATCCATTTCTGATAAACCATCTGATGCAGAATTAAAAAAACTTAAAGAATATTTCAAAGAAATGCCTGTGACTGAAATTCTTACAGGTTTAAAATTTGCAAAAAACAGGTGGTCTGCAAAAGATGCTGGAACTCTTAAGGTTGGCAGAAAAAGCATTATTCAAAAAGAGGTACACTCTGTTACTGCAGAACAAGCTCAATGGAGATTAAAAAATTGGAAGATGATGATTGCAAATTATCGTCGACGCGGGTATAGTTACCCCACAATTTCTAGAATAAAGAAAATACTTGTTCAGAAAAGTAAAAAGAAATCAAAATAAAAAAATGAAATTAAATCACTTTGAAAAGTGACATCATTCCTGCTGAAATATGGTCATTGACGTGACAGTGGAACATCCATGTTCCTACATTGTCCGGAATAAAATCAACTGTCTTTAGGCTAGCTGGCATTAATTCCATCACATCGACTCTCATACCATTCCACAAGACAGTGTTTCCATGCCAATGCGGTGTATGCAAATCTACTTCTGTTCCCATACCTATTAGATACCAACGCACATGTTCGCCTTTTTGAACAGTTTGTCCTGGCAAATTACCATAAACATATCCGTTAATACCATGCATTAGATTGCTTTCGGCAAAATCATCATCTTCTATTAATTTCTCATTATCACAAGTTTCATCTGTAAATTTTTCTAGATTCTCACACAAATAGTGACTAGAATTTTCATCAGAAACTGTAAACAGACTTACCATTTCTCTGTCAACATCCATTGGCCTGCCAGTAGAATCGGCCATTCCTTTTGATGTTATAACGATTGGACCAACAAGTCCTGAATTTGTATCCATTGGAGAATCAACATGTGAATGATACATCCAGACGATTGAACTTGGGTCATTTGGTCCTGGTCCTGCACGTTGTGGTACAGACCAATTATAGGTATGAATTTGTCCTGGAGCAACTATTCCATCAGATCTGTTATTGACAGAAGTTCCATCATTATATTCAGAACCCTCGGAATCTTTGTCATAAAAGACACCATGTGGATGAACAGAATAATTTAGTTCATCAGAATTATTTTTGAATACAACTTTGATTGCATCGCAAACTTCTGCATGAATGATTGGTCCTAGTGTTCCAAGATGTTGCCATTCAGATGTTCGAGGTTTAAGTTTTGAAAATGTTTCATCCGTGTATTCACGGTATAATGCCTTGATGTATTTACTGCCAATTCTATCTGGAGTATTTTCAACAAACACATTTTCATCTTCATTAAACTCATGTGCTTTCATCTGATTAAGTCCTAAAGGGGCATAGTCCCATTCTACTTCGTCTGCTGCAATGTAAAAAGTACGAGTAGTTCCTTCATTACTTTTACATTCACCAGTTTGGGAAGTGGTGTCAATTTGATATTCTTTTTGGGAAGAATGACTAATTGCAGGTTCAGAACATAGTCTATCCCCACAAACTTTGTTAGAACCAATTTGAGGTAATCCTACTCCTTGACCTTTAGCAGCTTCGCTTTCTTGAATCAAACCTACAGATAAGGATCCAAGAAGTGTTACTGACAATGCAATCAGCATAAGAGATGTTCTTGATTTAGTCATTGGATTAATTAAAAAAATATTTTGTTTTAAGTCATTGGCATGTTCTTTAAAGTTATTCTACTTTCTTAGAATGATTTCCTAACTGTTTAATTATATTAATTTCAAAAAATACTAGATGAATATGTCTGACTTTCTCTCAACTATCTGTTTTTTAAGACTCTCTGGAACGTCTGGAATAGACGATTTTGTCTGGCCCGCAATGACATTGTGGGCTTCTTCAAGAATTGCTAATGTGTCTGCATTTGTTTCAGCACCAACATTCATGGTCTCTCCCATGTTTACTGATGAACCTGACATGACATCGCCTAGTATTTGTGACAAATCTTGCATTGAAGCATTTGCTTCTGGCATTATTCCACTAAGTGATGGACTAAGACCTTTAATGATTGACATACATGGACTAAGAGTTACTACCACGTCTCCTAATTCTGAAACAGTATCTAATCTAAGCTTGACTTGTTCCATTGAAAGTTTGGCCCCGCTTACCATGTTTTTCATTTTTCTTACTTGAGATAATTCCCCCGCATATGCCTGGGCATAACTGGGTTTGTTGTTTCTTTGTGCATTTACAATCTTTTCAAAGATAACATCGTGTTTTTTCTGTAATTTTTCATTAATTGATTCTAATTTTGAGATCTGAAATTGTAATTTTTTCTGTGCAAAGTCGATTTTGTTCTTTAATGGTTCATCTGGCCTTACCCTTCCCATTACTTTTTGAGAAATACTCTCTCCTTCTACTTTATTCCAAGAATTGCTGAACAAACCTTAATTTCCTCAATATGATTGAAAATATTTGTTTTAAAGAGATTTGTCGCCCCAGCTAGTGTAACTGAAGTGACAACAGGCTTTGGTTACACTATCCGAATGTGAATGTAAATATTTGAAAGCCTTTACCTTCTACCTTGATTTCTATAGTGTGGGAAGCACTAGTTTCACTGTTAATAATATTGTATAATCCTGCTTCTGAAACTGTCAAAATATTTTTAGATGTGATGTCTTTTCCTGCATATTCTGATGGAAGTGGTTCTCCATCTAGAAATATTTCTAATTCTGCATTATTTTCTGTTACAATGTTTACTTCTTTTGCATTGTACGATAGTTTGATAGAACCTTTTTCAGATACTAATTCCATACTGTCATCATAATTTTTCCAATTGCCTATTAGGTAAAACTTATGCAAATCAATTTTATTGGGTTCTGAATATGTTACAATTTTCCCTGGTTGAAATCCCTCATCACTGCCTAGTTGATTTCTATTCTGAGCAAATTGGTGACCAAAATACAATTCAGGCGTTCTAAACATTGTATGTTCAAACTCTTCTATTTCAACAAGTGATGCATCTGATGACATCTGAATTCCAAGCGATGATGCTCTTTCTTCTAAAAGTTGTTGGATAATTTTTTCAGTTTCTTGATATCCGCCTTCACCGATGTGATCATATCTGATATATCCTTCATGATCTGCAATGTATTTTCTTGGCCAGTATCTGTTCTCAAACGCTTTCCATGTTTTCATGTCATTGTCCATTACAACAGGATACTCTATTCCATGTTTGTCAATTGCCATTTTAACATTTTCTGGATTTTTTTCAAATTCAAATTCAGGCGAATGTATTCCCACAACTAACAATCCCTGATCTCCATATTTGTCATCCCATGCAGTAATGTATGGAAGTGTTCTGATACAATTAATGCAACTATATGTCCAGATATCATAAAGGACTACTTTGTCTTTGATTTGTTTTTTCAATTCTTCAGGTGTTGTATTAAGATAATATGCTATTCCTACTAAATCTGGTGCAATTTTAAACCCTGATTTGTCAATTTTAGTATTCGAATTTACATCCTGAATGATTACTGTTTCAGATTTCTCATCTAGAGTTGAGAGCGTAATGCTTGTAATTCCTATGCCTACTGCAATCACAATTCCTAAGATTAATGCAATTTTAATTTCTGATTTCATTTATTCACCCTAAAAATATTAATTCGTTGAGAAGTGGAAAATTTGCAATATATGCTAATTGATTTGTAAATACTAAAACTCCTAAAACTACAATAAATCCTCCTAAAATGATGTTATAATATTTTAGATGTTTACTCATAGAGCGAATAACTCTGTTTGCTCTAGAATAAAACACTCCTATCAAAATAAATGGGATTCCCAATCCTAGTGAGTAAACCAATAGTAAATTAAATGCAACAGAAGGTGTTGTTGCAGCTAGCGTGAGTATTGTTCCAAGTATTGGTCCTACACATGGTGTCCACCCTACTGCAAATGCCAGTCCAAAAACAAATGACATTGGATAACTTGCTTTATTTCTTTTAGGAAAGAATCTCTTTTCCATATTTAGTTTGTTGATCTTTGTGGACAGAAGTAAGAAAATTCCAAAACCTATGATGATTATCCCTCCCACTTGATTTAATGTATCTACAAATTCTCCAGCTGCAGTTCCAAGTACGCTATTAATTATTACTCCTAATATAGAAAATACTACTGAAAATCCTAAAACAAAAAATATTGAATTTAATACAATGTTTGTTCTGTTTATCGACAGTGTCTTGGAATTTCCTTTTTGATTTAATTCAGTAAGTGTAGTTCCTGAAATATATGCAAGAAATGCTGGAATCATTGGTAAAATACATGGTGCTACAAATGATCCTAATCCTGCCAGCGCAGCTACTGCAAGAGTGATCTCGGCCACGCATTAAATTTACAATTTTTCCTTTAAAGCATTCTTCCATATCTATTCCAAAAACCTACAATCCGTTTTTATCTGGGATTGTGTATCTTTTAGCATGAATAAGCGATTCATCATAGTAGGCATTGCCTTGGGTATAGTTATCGCCCTTGCAGTAATTATTGGATCCCCCGCACTTGGTGGATTTGATTCTATGCGCTAGTTATCTGAATTTCCTATAAGATTTCTCAAAAATTACAAGTGATCTCTCAATATCTCTATCTGATAACCATGCTGTGACTGAAATTCTTAATCTTGCTTGATTTTTTGGAACGGTGGGATATCTGATTGGCTGTGCAAATATTCCATTATCCATTAAAAATTCTCCAAACTTCATTGCATTTTTTTCATTTCCTATGACTATTGGAATAATATGTGTTGTAGAATTAATTTCAAATCCAATCTCTTTTAATCCTTTGATTAATCGGTTAGTATTTTTTTCTAATTTTTTCTTTTGTTTTTCTCTATTTGATTTGAATCTTCTTATAGAATATTCAATTAAAATTGACGGAAGTGCTGATGTATAGATAAACGATTTTGATTTATTAATGCATAAATCGATTACATTGTTTTTTGATGCAACATATCCTCCAAAAGATCCTAGACCTTTACTTAGACTACTAATATACAAATCAATTTTTTTTTCGACATTAAAATAATTTGGTGTTCCTTTTCCATCTTTACCAACTACAAAATCACCATGTGCGTCATCTACTACTGTAATTGCATTTTGTTTTTCAGATAACTCTGTAATTTCTTTTAATGGTGAAAAATCCCCGTCCATACTGAATATCCCTTCAGTAATCACAAATTTGTTTTTCCCTTTTAATTTTAATTTCTTTTCTAAATCTTGAATGTTGTTGTGTTTATACACAATTATTTTTGCATCTGATAATTTACATGATTCAATTATGCTTGCATGGTTTAACTCATCGCTTAGAATCACATCTCCCTTTTTTGCAATTGTAGTAATTGCCCCCAAATTTGCCATGTATCCTGTAGGATAAACAAGACTTTTTTGTTGTGATTTATGTTTTGCCAGAATTTCTTCTAATTTGTTATATGATTCATCATTGCCAGATACAAGTCTGGAGCTAGATTGAAGTTGGTTAGTTTGAATTTCTTCTGTAAGAATTCCCAAATAGTCATTTGAGCATAGATTTAGTAATTTTTTATTGTTGATAGTAATGTGAGCACCTTTGGATTTTCCATATTGCAATTTTCTATAGAGATTTTGTTTCTTTAAACTCTCTAATTCAGAATCAATAAAGTCTAGTTTATGATTGGAGACCAATTCTCTCAATTAATTCACGGTCTTTTTTAGCCTCGTTTCCACCCATAGTCAAATACCCCTCAGTAATTATTCCGTTTGCACCACTTTGTAATAGTTCTTCTCCGGAATCATCTAGTTTTGATTCCCGACCTCCGGAAATTTTGATTACTGATTCAGGTAGTAAAAATCGTATGACTGAAAAAATTCTTACTATTTCTGAATTTGGAAGATCTGTTTGTAATTCAAGTGGTGTTCCTGGCATTGGAACTAAAATGTTAATTGTTACTTCTTCTGGATATAATCTTCCTAATTCAAGTGCTAATTCTAATCTTTGCTCTCTTGTTTCTCCTAACCCAATTATTCCGCCAGTACACAATTCTAACCCTGCTTCTCTTGCAATACTTAATGTCTTTAATCTATCTTCGTAAGTATGTGTTGTACAAATTTCTGGAAATTTAGATTTTGCAGTTTCTAGATTATGATTATATCTTTTAACTTTAATCTCTTTTAATTTTCTTGCTTGTTCTGGAGTCAAAAAACCTAAACTACACTCAACGCTAATTCCTACTTTGTCATTAATCTCAGTAATGATTTTACAAACTTTTTCAAAATCTTTTGATGATGGTTCTCTCCACGCAGCAACAAGACAATATGATTCTGCACCATCGTCTTTTGCTTTTTGTGCTTTGCTTACCACATCTTCTGGTGATGGTAATTGATATGTCTCTATTCCGGTATCAAAAAATGCTGATTGTCCACAAAATGTACAATCTTCACTACATGCATTTTTTTTAATGTTGTTTAATTGCTCCACATCGACTTTTCTTCCATTATATTCATGGGTAATTTCATTTGCACATGATGTTAATTCTTTTAAATTCTTTTCTGGAATGTTCAATAATTTTTTTGCATCATCTGAAGAAACACCAATTCCAGAAAATACTTTTTCTTGACACTCTTTGATAAATTCCAGAGTATTCATAATGAGAATAATAAATACTCTATTTATAACAATAATGGATTGGTTAACCTAATTCTGTCATAGGGGTTAACAGTCAAAGCACTTTTGGCATTGCGGATTTGATGGTTAAAATGGTCTTGTCTAAGAGTAAATTTAGTTCTGATTCTGTAATTATTAGAGGAGGAACTAACATGACAATGTTTCCAAGAGTCCTAAGGTAGATTCCGTTCTTTTTACCCTCTTCAAAAAATATTTTGTTAATTGACTTTTTAGGGCGAATTGGTGTTTTTCTCTTTTTGTTTGATACTATCTCTATACCCATTAGCATTCCTTTGTGCCTGATGTCTCCCACAATGTCAATTTCTGAAATCTTTTGATAATACTTTTCAAAAATTTTGGATGTATTGTAGATTTTTTTAATAAGATTATATTTTTTATACATCTTGAGACTTTCTAATGCGACAGCTGCTGCAATAGGATTTCCTGTGTATGTGTGTCCATGAAACAAATGTTTCCAATCATTAAATTCACCTAAAAATGAATCATACACTTTCTTATTTGTTAAAGTAGCTGCCATCGTTAGATATCCTCCAGTTAGCATTTTTCCATATGCTACTATATCTGGAATACTTTTCTGTTCTTCATATTGAAACATGGATCCTAGTCTTCCAAAACCTGTTGCAATTTCATCTAAAACAAAAAGCACATCATATTTTTTACATAGTTGACTTATTTTTTTCTGAAATCCTTTTGGGTAAATAATTACGCCTCCAGCAACTTGTGCCCCACTTTCCATGATAAATGCTGCAATGTTGGTTTTTTTTGAAAACTCTTTTTCAATTTTTTCTAAACAATAATTCTGATGATCTAAGAAAGTAAATCCATTTGGAACTCTGTATTCATTTGGTACCGGAAATTGCAATGTTGTAAATAACTGTTTTTTAAATTTGCCAAAAAACTCTGGCACGTATCCTACCGACATTGCCCCAAATGTATCTCCATGATATCCATTTTCTAATGTTGCAATTCTTGTTTTCTTTTTCTCCCCAATGTTTTTCCAATACTGTAGTGCTAATTTGATGGCTATTTCCATTGCAGATGAGCCATTATCTGAATAAAAGACCCTATGCATTTTTGGAGATATTTTCACAAGATGCTCAGCTAGTTTTTCTGCTGGTTCGTTAGTTAGATTAAACATAGATGAATGCTGTAGTTTTTTGCTTTGAGTTGTTATAGCGTTGACTAGTTCGGGATTTGAGTGTCCCCAAACATTGCACCACATTGAACCTACTGCATCTAGTATTTTGTTTCCTTTTGAATCTGTTAGCCATACTCCTTTTGCACTCTTTATTTCGTCAAAAGAATCCCATTCTCTCATCTGTGTATTTGGATGCCAAACAAAACTAGTTTTCTTCAAACAAATCTATTATCTCGGATCTTCTTAATAATCAAACGAAATTAATAATTCTACACTTAATTTTTAGTAATTTTGTGAAGTATTAAAATGAAATTTTGATGTGTTAACGAGTTTATTGACAAAGAGTAAAAATGGTATCCCCCCGTTTTGTGAGGGAAAACATACTGTGTTGTCGTAATCCTTAAGAAAACAAGATTTATTCATATTGTATGAAGTTTCTTCTTGATGAACATGCAGAATATTATCAAAAAGAATTAGAACATCAAAACCATGAAACGGAATCTGCAAAAAAACTGAGAGCCGAAGATCCAAAATACAGAAATGATTACAATTTAATCGAATATGCAAAAGAACACGAAATGACTATCATTACCAAAGATGGTGATTTAGGTCAAGCATGTACTGATAACAATTATCCTTGTATTTGGATTACCGATGATAAGATTTTTGAGAAAGTTATTCAACCTGAACTAGATGTGAAAGCAATGAGCTCTCTAGATATGGAATCAATTGAGGATGAAGTGATTGATGCTTTTAATAAAATTAAGAGTGGTGAGGTATCACGAATGGGTCAAAAAAAGTTCTAATTAACAAAGTGAAAAGAAATCATTACAACGTAAAACTACTTCGAGGTTATGGAATTTCAATCTCCCTCAAAAATTCTAAAATCATTCTAAAAAATGGCAGACATGACATCCCAGGAGAACAAGAATCTAAGAATTATTTTATTTGTAAATTATTCTTAAATTCCTATCGCCAATAATGCCACTATGATTCCAGTAATCGTAAGACCAAAAGTAATCCATTTTGCCCAATTTGATTTTATGAAATTCTTCCTTACTTCTTTTTGTTCTTCTTTGATTATTTTTTTCATTTTAATTTCATCCATACAAATTGTACAAATTTTTTCATGTTCATATTCAATCAAGTTTCCTCTTAGGTGTGCTGGTTTACCACACTTTGAACACTTGAGAGAGTAATAATCCTCGATTTCTTTGATACAATCTTGGCAAAGTAATTTATCCAATTCATGGTTTTTGTAATGAGTCATCTTACCGACATCCGTATCCAATTTATGGCATCTTTCACAGACATTACCTTCTTTTTTGAATTCAATACCCATTATGATCACATGAATTTTGTATGAATTTAAGAATTTTGGAGTTTAGAATCTAATCTTCATCTGGATCATTATCTATTTTTTCAAAAGTCATTTCCAATCCTTGACATGACTCACATCTCTCCATTATACCAAATTCATTCTTGAACTTGCCTTTCCCATCACATCTAAAACAAGTCATAAATTTTCTACAATAATTATGAACTTAAGCATATTGATGAGTTTGGAGTTGTAAATCGTTAAACGATAAGATTAATCAATTATTATTTTAGATGATATTTGATGGATTCTTTCTTCATTACTGGAACTGATACTGATGTAGGTAAAACATACGTCACTGCCGGATTGGCAGTAACTCTAAGAAAAATGGGTATTGATGTTGGTGTGATGAAGCCTTTTGCGGCAGGAACAGCTCAGAAAAAGGGATTCAAATCCGAAGATATAGAAATTTTATCCAATGCTGCACAAGTAAATGATCCTGAAAGTTTAGTAAATCCCCAGTTTTTTCCAATTCCGGCATCCCCTTACACTGCTTCAAAGAAATTGAAAATAAAGCCAAAAATTTCAACAGTGCTTACAAATTTCAAAAAACTATCAAAACTTCATGATTTGATTCTGGTTGAGGGAATGGGTGGATTAATGACTCCGATTCAGAAAAATTATCATATTGCTAGTTTAATAAAAGATATGAAAATTCCAAGTGTGATTGTTACAAGTAGTAGGATTGGCACCATAAATCATACTTTGATGACTTGCATGATGTGCAAAAAATATAAAATCCCAATTCAAGGAATCATAATCAATGATTTTGAAAATGGTTATCCAACTCCTCAATTAAAACGAGACTTGGAAGACTTGACAGGTGTTAAAGTTTTAGGTTCAATTCCATTCATTAAAGATATGAGTGATACTTCATTGAATAGAATATTTAAAAAAAATCTTGACATCAAATCTTTATTAAAATAAAATTCAACTTTAAATTCGTAAAATTTTGAATTTATTTGTGCCACCTACATTGCTAAATTGTGCAATCTCAAATATAATTTTTGAAAAAGAGTTATTTTCTTTAGATAAAATGAATGATTTTTTTGCAACTGGTATGTTTTTTGATAACACCAACCAAATGTTTTCTTTTTCATGTTGAATTTTTTCTAATAATGCTATTTTTTCATTAACTATGTTGATATCTGATGATTTTGGTATGCAAATTAATAATGACTTTTTTTGATCCTTTTCCAACGTTTTGATATCTGGAATTACTATGTCTAATTCAATTCCTTGATAATCTATTTTTCTTTGACTTGAAATCAATGCATTTGTTAACAAATAATGGAGTAACCCTGTTGCCAAAACTCCCACTGCTTGATCTTTTTCAGCCATTGAAATTATTTCATCATAACAATTGTTGGTAACATTCTCAATTATCTGATCAAATTTTTTCTCAGAAATTAATTTAGGGATTAATTGTGATTTTTCAATATAATCAAATATGTAATCTTTTATGCGGTTTGATTCGTCTGACAATGTATTGTTTTGATGAGATGCCCACTTGTATTTGGATTTACCCTAGAATCAATTCTATTTTCCCTATTGGGTGCTTTGAAAGATCATTATGTATTATGGCTTTTCTTTGAAAGTCAAATCACATCTATAACATTTCCATGCTATAGAATTCATAATTTAACTATGACTTTTGTTATAATAATGAAGTGTGTACAATAAAACAAATTTAATATCGTATTATGCTGGAAAATTCTTTTTTTCTAATTAAAGACAGGCTTAATTTAAGACCCAAATTAGACATGAGTATTGGTTAGAATTGAGTATAAAAGACATCAAGAACTCCTGAAACAAAAAGAAGAACTAGAAAAGAACCGCCCACATGATGTTGATGCAATGAGGGGATGGAAACATTCTATGAGTAAAATTTTGCAAGAATTGGAATTGTTCAAGTAACAACACGCTTAAGTCCATACAAAATTCAGATAGTTATGAACTGTCATCAAAAAAGTGAGGCCCACGTTTGGAGATTTTCAAAGCACACTAAAATGCGTAGATGTGTAAAATGTAAATCTAGAATTCCCATCACCAAAGAAGAATTTGATCAAAAATGGGGTGTCAAAAAACCCCTAGTCAAATAGGCTAGTTACTTTTTTTATCTACAGTGGCTCTATCTTTTATCCTGTTTGTTGGATCCTTTGATAAAATCAATAATGGATAATTTGAAACCCTTTTTAGAAAACCTATTCGTTAAAGATGTAGCGTCTTTCGCCTCTAGACTCTCTATCTGTATTTACATTAACTAATACAAATTCTTTCTTTGAATGAACCATGGACTCTTCTGGTAGTAGTTTGTTTTCGTGTAATTCTTCATATTCTTCCCATGTCAATTTCCTTCTGTCCCCAATTTCAGCTTCTAAATTCATATCTTTTACAATCTCTTTGTATTCCGGCTGAATTACTCCACTGAATACCATTGCGCTACTTCCACTTCCATAAGACCCGAATCCTACTCTTTTTGCTTCTAATTCAATTCCTTTTTGAAATTCATACTCTAAGCTACTTCTAAATCCTAAATACAATGATGCGGTATACAAATTTCCAATCATACTGGATGCAATTAATGAACTTGAAAGTTTTGATTCATACACTTCTTGATACTCACGAGTTTTGGTAAAAAGCTTGGTAAATTCATGATCTTTTGCCATAAATTCTTCATCACCCAATACTGATTCAATTGTTCCACGTGGATCTTTTGGTCTAGGTTCTTCAACTCCTATCTCTTGTAAAATTCTCTTCCATCTTGGTAGCTGACGCCATTCATGTCTTACTAAATATGCCAATGCTTTCTTTCCCATATTACTATAAGGTAAGTGCATGTTGATGTAATCCATATGATCTAAAATTGTTTCTCCCGGCTCTATTTTGATTAATCCTGATGCAATTACTTTTTTCTTATATGATTCCAGTGCCTTTCTAACTTGAATCATGTATAGTAAATTAGAATATTGTCCATGTACAATTGGCGTTTCTTTTCCAAATGGTCTGTAAAAATCATATTCGTCTTTAATTGATGTAGCAGTGACTTTAGGATCAAATGCCAGTAACCGTGGATTATCGTTAAGCAACATTACTACTGCTCCTGCACCCTGAGTCATCTCTCCACTAGAACCCATGTCGTATTTTGCAATGTCTGATACTACAACTAGGGCATGTTTGCCCTCTGCTTCTCCTGCTCTAATCCAATTTGTATTGTCATAAAGCGCATATGAACCACTGACACATGCAAATTTAGTTTCAACTCCTCCACAATGCTCAAAAGCACCTTGACCGTAAACTTGTTCAAGCATTCCAACAACGTATGAGTTCATTGCCTTTGATTCATCAAATGCCGATTCTGTTGAAACATACAATCTTCCAATGTCTTCTGGAGAGAGTTTGTTTTTTTGCATGATTCTCAAACATGCATTTGCTGCAAGACATGCTGGGTCTTGATTGGCATCAACAATTGCCATCTGAGATACGCCAAGACCTTTTTGTAATTTTACTGGGTCTAAGCCTCTAGCTTTTGCAAAATCAGCTGCATCAATATACAATCGTGGGATGTATATTGCAATGTCGTCAATACCAGCTACCATAAGCTTCGCTCCGATATTTCATTAATAAGGTTATTGTGTAAATTCTGACTAACTAGGAAGGAAATTTTCCTAATTTTTTTAAATTATTTATTAATAATTTGATCGCTAATTTGATTTTTCAAGTTCTATTTCAAAAATATTTTCAAATACTTCAAAAGGCTGAGCTCCAAAAATTCGAGTGGTTTTTCCATCAGGCCCAATGACAAAAAATGCAGGAGTGCCTGTTATTTCAAGAGATCTTGCATCTTCATTACTTGCAAGAATAACTTGTGAATGCTTTTGACTATTCATGCATTCTGACCACTCATTCATATCTAATCCTATTTCTTGTGCAAACTTTACAAGATTCTCTGATGATGCCCATCCATTATTTTCCCCAGTCCAATTTGAATACAAAATATCATGATACTCCCAAAATAATTTTTGATCATCTGCACAATGAGCACCATGTGATGCAGTTACTGAATCAGGACCGATAATGTTGTAATCTTTGAAAATCATTCGTACTTTTCCCGTTTCTACATAATTTTTTAATATATTGTCTTCAGTTGTGTGAAAAAATACGTTACAGAAATGACATTGATAATCTCCAAACTCTACTAGTGTAACCGGTGCATTTGGATTTCCAAGTAAAGGTGAGCCATTTTCCAAAAATGTGTTCATGGTAATTTTTGGTGGCCCTGTTTCTTGAATTTGAGGAATTGGCTCTATTGTTAATTCTGACTGATTAGTGATTCCCTGAAATCCTAAAAATACCACTATTATGACTATAGATGCAATAGCAGCACCTATTCCAAGTGATGGTCCATGTATCAATAATAAAATTAATTTTCTGACACATTTAGTCTTTTGTGCTATTATGGGGATGACTTTCTATCATCTGATTATTCTCATAAATAAAATATTTGTAATGTTTTTGATGATTCTGATTTTTCATTTTCTGCAGTTATTGTAACTGTTAGTGTTTCTTTTTTGGAATTCTCTGTAATCAAAAATTCTGTTTCAAATAGACCGTTTTTATTTGTAATGCCATAAGAAAAACTCTTGATTGTCTTCATTAATTACTAAAACACCAATGTTTGTATTTTCAATATGTCCATAATTCTTGCAAACCGCAATGAACATACACTAGTGCAATACACTATAATTTGTAATGATTTCTTTTGAATATCGAATTCTTAGTGAATATAAAATAAAAAAAGCAAAAATTGACACATTATCTAATTCTATTCTCAGCCATACAGATCCTAAAGGCATTGAGGCAAAAGAAGCTTTAAAATTCCTTGATGTTTTGATTGATGAAATTGATAAATTCTATGTAGCTCATAGTGAAATTCTATCAAATAATGGGAAAAGACCTCATCCTAGTTCACGCTTACCTGAAACTAAACAATGGAATGAGAATATAGAAAGTTTTTATGAAAAAAATCCACGCAGAAGGCCTAGAAAATAATTGGAATTCTCAACTGAACTAATCTAAATAAAAGGGTCAAACATACCGGATTTATGAAGAAAATCTTTGTTAATGGATATGGTTCCATTGGCAGTAGAATTACTTCTTTTCTAAAAGATGATCCTGAACTAACAGTCATTGGTATAGGCAAATATTCTCCTGATGAAAAAGTAGAGATTGCAAATTCACGAGGTTTGGACGTATATGTTCCAGAAAAAAAGATTGGTGATTTTTCAAATTACAAAATTGCCGGTTCCATTGAATCTGCACTTGACAATTGTGATTTAGTGATTGATGCCGCTCCTGGCGGTCATGGTTATAAAAACAAAGTAAGTCTATATGAACCGAAAAACATCCCTGCAATTTATCAAGGGGGCGAATCAGTTATTGGGTCTGAAGCTGTTTCTGATTTATTGTTTAATTCACGAGCAAATTATGCTCAAGCCTTAGGTAAACGACATGTAATGCAAGGAAGCTGCAATGTTACTGGAATGGGCAGGATTTTAGAACCATTACGTGACAAGTTTGGTGATGAATTGATTCGTTTTGATGTCACACTTGTTAGAAGATGGGCAGATATTGAGCAAACGGAAAAAAAACTTGTTGATACTATAGAAATGTCTGAAAAGCCTCATCATGGTGATGATGTCAAGATGTATTTTGGAAAGGATGCTCCACTTTATGTTAGAGCAATCAAAGTACCAACAAGACAAATGCACTTGCATATTATGGATATACGATTCAAAGGTATTGCACCAAAACCATCTGAAATTCACGAACTTTTTACAGATGAGTTTGGTGTTGCAAAGGTTTGGACTGCTAAAGGAACTAAAGATATTCGAGATTATGCACAAAATATGGGCTTCAATTTTACTGATACAAACATGATTCACATTCATGCAAACATGACTACATCAATTGGTGACACCGTTCAAATGATGTATTCTGATGACCAAACAGGCATTGTTATTCCTGAAAATCATATGCTTTTACAAGCAATGTTGTTTGAAAAATCATACGAAGAAGCATTTACTCACACTGAATCAATTTTCCATATGAAAGAAAAAAAGGAAAAACTACAAGAATATTTTGCTAAAAAGTAATTTTATTTTTTAATCCGTTCTATTCTTATTTTCACAGGGAGGTTCTTTACGACTTTCTCAACAACTATTCTTACTTTTCCTAATTCTAATTTATCGCCTTCTTGTGGGATGTCTTGTAACCTTTCATGTAATAATCCATTAAGTGTACTATAATCATCCCCTTCTGGTAATTCTGATTTAAAAATTTCATTAATTTTTTCAATTTCGATATCCCCTGTTGCAACAATCGTATCTTTATCTATGGAGTGGTACTTGATTGATTGGGGAGAATCTGTTTCATCTTCAATTTCTCCAAGAATTTCTTCAATTAGATCTTCTAACGTTACTAATCCTTCAACTCCACCATGTTCATCTATCACAATTGCCATGTGTGTTTTTCTACCCTTCATCTCTCTTAGCAATGCAGTAACCATTTTTTCTTGAGATACAAAAACAGGAGTTCTTGAAATTTGTTCTAACGTCTTCATTTTGTTATCTGATTCAAGCTCTCTTAGCACATCTCTTACATGAACGAATCCTACTATATCGTCATGTGTTTCACCATAAATAGGGATTCTGGAATGGGAGTTTTGATTAATTATTGGAAGTGCCTCAAAAAGCAACATTTTTGCAGGAAGTGTTTGCATTTTCATTCTGGGGGTCATAACAGCACGAATTACTGTGTCGTCAAATTCTAATGCTCTGTGCACTAAATCCCGCTCTTGACTTTCTAACGCTTCATCTCTATGACCTTGATCAATAATTCCTTTGATCTCTTTTTCAGTTAGTGCTGGTGGATGATAGTCACTTCCAGTAATTTTGATCATTACACGAGTAATTCTCTCCAATGTCCAGACTACTGGATATGTGGCATAACTAAACATTAGTAGAATTCCACTTGAACCAAGTGCAACTTTAGTGGCATTTGCATTACAATATGTTTTTGGGGTGACTTCCCCAAAAATAATAATTAAAAAAGTCATAATTCCTATAGCAATTCCAAGTCCACTATCTCCAAATAATTTTATTGCAACTACCGTTGCCAACGCAGATGAACCTACATTCACTACATTATTCCCGAGGTTCACAGCTGACATCATCCAACCTGGATTTGATTTGAGTTTTTGAAGTGCTTTAGAACCTCGTCTTTTCTCTTTTACTAGTTGCTCTACAGTAGCCTGACTTGTACCTACCAATGATACTTCTAATCCGCTAAAAAACCCAGATAATCCAATTAATCCTGCTAATGCAGCAATCTCTAACCAAAGTTCTACCAAGATACCAACTCCATAAACTTGTTAAAAATACCTCTATTACTCATTTAGTTATTTTGCACCATCTTTTGGTTGTAATAATTCTGCAAAGCATGGATTTAACTCTTGAGATATTATAGAATATTCTTAATCTTTAAGCCTAAAAATAGGCTTAATTTTTTGGGGGTATTGCAAAAATGTTTTTGGGATTCTGATGATATTCAACTGGCAACATTGCATCTTTTTGTCTGCCTGTAAGAATTCCTACAACGACATCGTCTTTCTTGATAATTTCTTCACTGATTAACTTCTTTATTCCAACAACTGATGCTCCAGATGCCATCTCGCAATCAAATCCATTTAGTCCAACAACTGACATTCCATCAAGCATTTCAGAGTCTGAAACGGTAGTTGCCACACCATTTGTGAATTCTAATGCACGTAAGCCTTTCAAAATATTTGCAGGTCTGCCAATTTGAATTGCAGTTGCTTTAGTTTTTGGTCTTATCCCTTCTTTATCTAAATGATCATAATATCTGGAAATTAGTTCGGTATTGGGACTTCCTTTATTCCATCTGAGCTCTTCCCCCTCGAATTTTCCATTATACAAATCCGATAATGTGCTTGCACCTTCAGAATTTATCACAGCAATTCTTGGAATTTTTTTAATCCATCCCCATTCGTACAATTCCATGAGTGCCTTTCCACAACTTGAAGTATTTCCCAAAGCTCCCCCAGGATAAACAATCCAATCAGGAGATTCCCAGTTAAGATATTCTAATGCTCTAAATGGAATTGTTTTTTGTCCTTCAATTCTAAATGGATTTACAGAGTTTACTGTGTACCCTTCATGATTTTGTGCATCTTCTAGTGATTGTTTTAATGCATCATCAAAATTTCCATCAACTTCTAAAATTTGAGCTCCAAATTGATATGCCTGACTTAGTTTTCCTGGGGCTATTTGTCCTGCAGGGATGTATACATCACAATTAATCCCTTCATTTGCTGCAAACATTCCTGCAGATGCAGATGTGTTCCCAGTTGATGCACAGACGATTTTTTTTGCACCTACCATCTTTGCATGTGTAACAGCTGTTGCCATCCCGTTATCTTTGAAAGAGCCACTAGGATTGTATCCTTCAGGTTGCAACCACAAATTTTTATTTGAAATTCCTATGAATTCCGCAGCTTTTGACATTTGATATGGTTTTGATTGTCTTCCTTCTGCGCCATCTAATGATACTAAATATTTTGAACATTCCTCGAGATTTTCAGTATCTATCTGACAAAAATTTAGTAATTCTCTAAATCTCCAAACTCCACTTTCATTAAAGATACTGCCTTCGGAATTACGTCTTTTGTAAAATACCTCTTTCAAACCTGTTGAAGGTTTGTTTTTGTATTTTACATCTAATAGATGTCCCTCTGTACACTGCACATTTCTACTCTCAATAGGATATTCTAAACCACATTGTGGGTCAATACATTTTAGATATGCATCTCCTTGCATTGTCCTTTCAAATAATAGATGATAATTTAAAGCAAATGTGTAACTTTCAGACTAGGTCAAGCTATTTTTCCTAAACTTTAGATTAGATACAACAAGAAAATAATCGTGGTAACCTATAACGATCATCTGAGAAACATCCTAGTTCAGATACTTGAATCTTATAATTGTCTCAAAGAAGTTAAAGATAAACCCGGGGATCTTGCTAATATCAAAAAAGAGATGCTAAAAATTAACGGATTTCTAAAAGTTATTACAAATAAAATCGATGTTGAGAAGATTCCATCATCTAATTTTAAACCATTAAAATCCAAATTTCAGCAGTATTTACAAAATTATTCCTTTGAGCAAGAAATTGAAACGATGATTCCATTATATTCTGATGATACACATAGAATAAAAAATATGAGACTGAAAATATTGGAAGCGTTGGAAGATAAAAAAATGCTATATGACGTGGAGAGTTTAATTGAGAAAATATGATGGATGAAAAGAAATGCATCTTGTGTGGATGCAAAGATCACAAATTGTTTGGATGCTCAAGACACATTTCAAAAAAATGTAGTTGTTACAAAGAAATCAATTAGTCTTAAAAGCTATTTTCTTTTAGGGCCTGATCTTTCATGAAAATTTAAACAACACTTGCATTCTTTTTCAAGACATTCTGATTCACTATGATGATCACAAATCCCACATTCACAACTTTTTGACATGCTAGTAATTATCCCATTTAGAATATAATTTATCCCCCAAATTTTTATGAGTTTATAGTCAAATGAGACTATTTTTTAGATTTTGATTTTTTTACAGGTTTTTCTTTACCTTCTAATTCTTTTTTAATTTCATCTGCTTTACTATCTACGGCTTTGATGATCTCCTGAATAAGACCATCAAGATCACTGTCTTCTGCTGGTGGTTCAACAGTACTTGCAATCTCGTTAATGGTACTTGAAATTTCAGCACTTACATCCTCAAAACTTTCGGGATCTTCATATGCTGCATTATATAGTGATTTGAGGTTATTTACATGGCCAATTACTTGTTCTGTTAATACAATTCTGTAATCAGTTCCATTCACATCGAATTCTTTTGAACTCATACTGTTTTTCAAATTCTTTTGTTTATAATGTTTTTCAGATGATCAAAACTGAAAATTATGATTGGAATCAATATTATGATCTATTTTCTTGTATATCTTTCCCACAATGGATGCAAAAGTAAGTTCCATTGGTGTCCAATAATGATTGCATCCAGAACCATCCATATTTTTTATGAACTTTTTGGTTCATTACACTCTTGCATTGTAAATTTTACACAAAATGCCAAAAAAAATCAACTTTAAACATCCGTCTTTCTATTATCAGTAATTTTTGAACAAACAACACCATTAATACAAAAATTAGTTAAAATCATTAAGATGATGACCTGTAAAAATTCCATATTACATCATCTTCAAATTCTAGATGAAGATTCTGAATTTTCCTCAAGACTTTTTGATTATGGTTAGATTCTAAAAATAGGAATGTCTAGGAAATTTATAGAATTAATTCATATCATAAATAATTGACTGATAATAACGACAAAATTCTTCCAAAAGATATTGATTCTGATTATAGTTTACCTGGTCGCCTAGAGGAAAGCAATTCTGATACTTGTGATTCAGAATCTGTCAAACCAAAATCTCATACTCGGGTATTTTTATCAATTATGGTGCTCTCTATCGTTGTTTCATCAGGATTCTACTCGTTTTATTTTTTGAATCAAACTGATATTGATTCACAAATTATTGAAAATACTCTGAATTTGACTCCTGAACAAATACTGGCAAATCAATATGGTGTGGGGGATTATGGAAGTGAACATGCACATGCAGCAATTGCAGTGATTGTAGATAACACGAAACTAAATTTTGGGCTTCCGCAGTTTCAACTCTCAAGCAAATACATTCACTTTGAAAATGATAACTCCTATCTCATTCATAAACATGCAACAAATGTTCCACTAGATATGCTTTTTTCATCATTTGGAATGGAATTCACTTCGGATTGTATCATTTTAAACAATAATGAATCTAGTATCAAAAATAAAAAATTCTGTGCTGAACAAGACCAATCGTTGGTTTTTTATGTCAATGGTGAGGAATATCCCTCTGACATCACTCAATATGTCTTTCAACACAATGATCGAATTCTAATATCTCTTGGAAATGAAGAGTCCATCTCAAAACATCTAAAACATTTGGAATCTCTAGAAATCTTTGATATACCTAACAATGCCCCTGAATATTCTGAAAATACTATTACGATATAACTCTGAAATGATTTTTACCACAATCTGCCTTTCTTTTTTAATGCGGATTTTGCATTACCTGAAATAGTATCTAGTGTATGTACATCATAATTTGCATTAGTGAAATCAGCTGATGTAAAAATTGCCCCTTCGAAGTTTGTATGTCTGAGATTTACTCCGCTTAGATTCGTATCACTCAAATCTGCATTTCTTAAATCTGTATAAAACAAATCTGCACCATTAATGTCTGCGCCTCGAAGATCAACTCCATACATTTCTGCATCCCATAGTTTTGCATTAGAAAGATTCACACCTCTCATGTCTGCTCCTCTTAATTTTACATAAAATAAAATGGACTCACTTAGGTCAGATTCTCTAAGGTCTGTACAACTCAAGTCCGCATTATGGATGTCTCGATTTTTGAGATTAACCCCACTCATGTTGGAATCAGACAAGTTTCTTCCAATCAAATCCTCATAATCAAAATTTACTTTTGTAAGATTTCGTTTACGAAAAACATCCGAAGTGTTCATTATAAATTAAAATAGTAAATCACACATTTGAATTTTACATCAATAACTTAATCTCTTATTAAATTTCAAATTCAAAATACAATATAATCTAGTGCTGCCGCATCACTGATTAATCTAGTGTGTTTTGATCCTACCACGTAGCCATTTTTTACATCACTTGCAGGTATCCATCTATTTGTAGAAGAATAATGTCTCTTTTCTGCTAATTCTCTTTCAATAGCCTCAATATCGAATTCTCCTTCTTCAACTTGTTGCGTAGTGAGATGTTTGATAGTAACAAGAATTTTTGTTACTTTGACACGATCTCCGAATTTCCATTTTGATGGGGGATTCTCATCAGATACTTCTAGAACTTTTATTTTCATTTGTTTATTTCCAAATGCATCATGACTAATCAATGTCCTCTCATCTGTGAACTCCTCAAAACTAATACGTGAATTCACTTCTGCATCAGATACTGTCTCAAGTAATGCCTCTGAGCTAATCTCCTTTGATTCAACATTAGTTTTTTCTTCAGTCAACATGTGTAATTGTATCTTATCCTTAAAAAACGATTTGTAATTATGTGAAATTAGGCATTAGTTCTTTGTTTTGTCTTAAAAGGCATAGGACATTCTTTTAGGAATACTTCTTTTCTTTTACCCTCTATTTTTGCAAAAAATTTGCCATCATAAGTACAAACACAATCTGTGATCTCTAAGGATTCATCCCAGATCTTGAAAAACTCTCTTAATTCTCGACTCTCATATTTGCCGATATCGATCCTTTTTTTTGATAGAAATTTGAATGCTAAAAGCACATTCCTTTTTTCATAAATATCAAAAGTTTTAATCCATGATAAGCATCTTTCAATTTGATCTGCAGGTACTGGAAGCGATGTACTAGTTCCAGATTTTGCCTCTATTGTGAAAATTGTACTGATATCAGTATTTACTGCTAATACGTCAGGTAATGCAATACTTGGAGAACCAAGTCGAAAGGCTTTCCATTTGTCAGTATTGTTAAATCGTTTTACAATGGTGTCTTCCCATTGATAGCCTCTTTGTCTTCGTGTTCTAGCAGCTTTTTGATTATTCGTTATCGTATTTCTATTAGTTTTTTGCTTTGTAATTGTAAATGATGATACTTTTCTTCTCATTGACATTTGATTCTGAATATAGATATAGAAAAGAAGGTAATTACATAATAACTCAATAAAATATCAGATCAAGGTTATTTTCATATCAACATTTTTAAAAAATATTGAATAATTAGGAATGATTCAGAAATGAATTTTGGTGGCTATTGTCAATTCGATGATTCTGAAGTCATCAAACACCATCTAATCAATAAATAGACGTATTTTTTAGATTTATAATCACATGGTGAGAAGACCACCGTACTTGTACGGTGGATGAATCGCAAACTAACCACATTCTCAAATATGAGTAAAGCCATACATTGTATAATGACATGTGGTACCGCAGGAACTGCGGGAACCATCAAATACAAAGGCCTGAGCTGTGAGAACAGCAGTTCCCGACCAAGGGATGTGAGAGCCACAACCACAAATGTCTGCGAAAGTAACTTTGAGGCTCGATGAAGCAGGAAGAGACCACCCAACTTGTTGGGTGGTAGTTCACTTAAACACCATCAAGCATTTAGAATTTCAATTAATAATGGATCCTACTTATGAGGAAATTCAACAAAATAAAAAATTGAAAATTACCACAATTAATGAATTAAAAAAGTAGAAGATGAAATTCGATTAATTTTATCTAAAAAAAACTTCCTAAGCTACAATGAGTTTATCTGTCCCCTTAATTTTACAAAAATAATGTTAGGTGAAATAGTATCAAATTTGATTCTAATAAAACAAGAGTTTGCAAAAAATTACAACGGCAGCGCTCACATTCAGGAGGTAATCCCTTCATCATCGTCTACTGAATTCCCAATAGATGACAATCATTTGAATTTACTTCATAATTTTGCAAAAAAAAATCCAATTTACTTTAATTCATTTGAACAAGAAATTGGAGGGGTATCATGCATTATTTATGAAGGAGACATTAACGAATACTGGTTAAACAGCATCAAGCATGGTACAAGTTGTCAACCATTTTATCCAACATGGATAATGTCTGCATATGTAATGTCTTTTTTTGCAAAACAATTAGGCTATGTGGAATTGATAGATATTGGTTCAGGAGATGGCAGAATTGCTTTTTGTGGAAATATTTTAGGATTAATTTCACACAGCATTGAAATTGATGATGTATTAGTAAAATTACAAGAGACTATCTGTAAATCAACAAATCAAAATTTTGATCCAACATGTGAAGATGCATTGGATTTTGATTATTCCCAATTCAAATTAACCCATCCAATATTTTTCATTGGAGGTCTACCTCAAATGGGGGGTGATGTTTTAGCTACCAATATCATTGATAAAATTAACTCTATCTCTGATCTAAAAAACAACACAGGTTTAGTATTTGCCGGCACACATTCCAAAAGACAACTGTCTGGCAATCTAAGGAATGGCGGATGGAGTACGCTTATTGAAAAACATAATCTTGATGTGGTAGATACTGTTTCACTTCCAACTGTTTGGACCTTTGATCAAAAAATTGAAACTCCTTACATCTATACAAAATTCAAACAACATGAAAAAAATAATTTCTGTTAATCAATCCACATTCTGAAATTTTTACCTTTTGACCAATCTTTGGCATTTTTAATATTTTTGCCATTACTCTAATCTCTTTTTCAAATTCAACTAAGCAAAAATATGCATCACCTTGTCTTGAAAATTCAATAATTTTGCCTTCAATTACCTTCTTTTTTAGTAACACTTCTCCAAAACAATGATTACAAAATTCTGATGGTGGCCAAACAATTTTCATACATTCAGTACATTCAGGAATGTAAAAATCACCTTGAGATAATTCTGATTCGAAATTCATTTTTCTAAAACCAACACTGTTGAGGATGTAGCAGCAGCAGACATATTGTGAACTAATCCTATATTGACATTGTCTACCTGTCGATTATTTGCTTTTGATTGTATTTGTTGAGTGATTTCAATAGTTTGAGCTATGCCAGTGGCTCCAAGAGGGTGTCCTGACCCAAGTAATCCCCCTCTCGGATTTATTTTAAAATTATTTGTCTCATGTAGTTCTTTTATTGTATTGATACCATTCCCTAAATTAGAAAAGCCCAATGACTCTAATGCCATAGGCTCGCAAACAGAAAAAGCATCATGAATTTCTGCAACATCAACATCTGTAATGGTTCGGTTTGCCATTTTTAATGCTGCATTCCCTGCTAATTTTGTAGATTCCATAGAGCTTAATGACATATTTTTAGTAAAACCTGCAGAAGTTGTTTTTTGACCAATTCCTGCAATCCACACTGGTTCATCCGTGTTTTTTCTAATCGTTGCTTCAGAAGCAAGGATAATTGACGCGCTACCTGTACATGGTCTTGAGCAATCCAATAACCTGATATCTTCTGTTAATTTTTTAGAATTAACTACATCTTGTATTGAAAAAATTTTATTTGATATTGCATTTGGATTTTCTTTAGCTTGTTTGTGATTTTTTACTGGTACTATTGCTAGATCTTCCTCCGAAATTGAGAATTCACGCTTGTATGATTTTGTAAAAATTGATGCCCAAAAAATTGGATGTTTGTATTCTCCTCTGGAATTGTCCCATTCTAAAATTTGTCCTGGGCTGTCATATCTTTCAGCCCCTGAAATGAGGACCATATCTGCCAAACCGGATGCAATATATGAATATGCTGAAACTATTGAATTTGTGCCTGAATTACACAAGCTTTCAATCGAATGTGCAATTTTGGGCTGAATATCTATCATTTCTGATAAAACAGGAGATAGGTATTTTGAATTATTATTTGTAGAGACTAAAACTGCATCTATATCATTTCGATTAATTTGAGGATTGTTTTTGAAAAGATTTTTTGCAGATTTGAGTAAAATTGATTCTATTTTTTGATCCTCTTTTGTAAAAGGCGTTATCCCATATGCCATTATTCCAACTTTTTTCATATCACTCATCCAGAAATGTTTTTTTGAATAAACTAAAAGATTCCGATACATTGCCTACTGGATTGAATTGAATTATCGGTAAATCTATACCTGAATTTCTAAAGTTTGTAATTTGTTTTCTACATTCTTCAGATGTTCCAGCTATTGCAAGTGATTGTAACATTGAATCAGAAATAAATTCGTGATTTGATTTGAAACCTGATTTTTTATATTCATCATATACAGCTTCTGTTTCATTTTTAAAACCATTTTTTGCTAAGAAATCTCTGTATATTTTACCGACAGACACATAAAATGCCAATGTTTTTTTTGCTCGTTTAATTGCATCATCTGAATCTTTTGTAACACTAGTAATTATTTGGCATGCAACATCTATTTTTTTATTTGATTGCATTTTTGAAATGGTTTCTTTCATTTCATTTATTGGTCTTAAATAAAAAATCACGCCATCACCAGTAGTCCATGCTAAATCCACCATTTTTTGATTTACAGCTGCTAAATAGATGGGAACTGATTCCCTTTTTGGTTTTATTAATAATGTAAAATTTTTCAAATTGAAAATTTTGCCTTTGTAATTTACTAACTTTCCAGATAAAACTAATCTGATAATATCTACATATTCCTTCATTCGTTGTAATGGCATTTCAAATTTACTCCCATGAAAATCCTCCACGATTGGCAAACTGCTTGTTCCAAGACCTAGAATTAGTCTTCCGTCAGATAGCATATCTACTGTTGCTGCTCCCATTGCAATAGTTGCAGGACTTCTTGAGTAGATGTTGATAATCGAGGATCCTATTTTTTGAGTATTTGTTCTATTTGAGACTGCACTGAGCATCGAGAAATTTTCCATACCCCATGTTTCAGGCACCCAAATGGTGTCTACATTAGTTTTTGAAAGAATTTCTGAGCATTTCAAAACATTGTTTATTGATAACAATGACCCCAGGCTGCACCCAATACGCATGAAAAGACTATGTAAAATTGATATTCTAGTGTATCTGTTTCCGTGCTACTGGAACTCCTCGCTAATGCCTCTGGATGCTTCTTTAGGCGATATGGGATAGTTCTACTATGACATTCCTAGAGACAACTAGGGGGTACCACCTCATCCACATGTTCAGTGTGCTCATTCCTTTGTGCACATACTATAGTACCATCTATTACATGATTACGAAATCCATTATTTCATGAATAGGATGCTTTCGTTTATGTTATAATATCCTATTATATGGGAAATTATAATATATATCATAATATCCTAGAAAATAGGAGATTGTAGTATAAATGAAAATAACTGATTTATTAACAAAAGCAAGAATTGAAAACAAAGAATTCTTGAAAGCCGAAGATCTTAGAAGATTTTGTAAGGGAACTAAATTCGATTATAATTATGCAGTAAAATATCTTGTAGAACATAAATATCTAATTAGAATATTCAGGGGAATTTTTTATGTAAAATCCCATGAAGAAATAGCAACAAAACGATTAAGCCACAATGTCTTAGAATTAATCTCTAAAGGATTAGAATTAAAAGGAATAAAAAATTGGTACTTTGGATTTCATACTGCACTAAAACTCAATAACCTCACACATGAATATTATACAACTGGAGATGTCATAAACGATTCAATCTCTAGACCCAAGTCAATGTTGATTGCAGATCATAAATTCAAATTTTATAAGCTTTCTCCAAAACTATTATCTTTTGGAATAACAAAAGAGAATAATATCAAATATTCCGATATTGAAAAAACTATTTTGGATTTTATCTATATCTGGAGTTACAACGGAATATCAAACGAAAAAATATTGGCTGATGTATCTGAATGGACATCAAAAATTTCAGAAACACGTGTCAAAAAATATTCTATACGCTATCCTAATTCAACAAGAAAAATAATCAAGATGATATTGAAATGAGAAAGAGTCAAGTTAATGAGATTTCAAGAATACTTAGAACATCTCAACAAACTATGATTGAAAAAGATATGATAATACATGAAATACTACATGATTTATCCTCTGAAGCATTTTTTTCTCAAAATTTTATTTTCAAAGGTGGAACTTGTTTAGTTAAAACCTATATTGGATATTACAGATTTTCTGAAGATATGGATTTTACATGGAAAAATCAGAAAGAATTCAGTGAATTATCTTCAAAAAAATTACGTACCAAGTTATCTGAATTGATAGATAAAACAGGCAAAATATTTGAAACTATTTCTAAATCAAGAAATCTAGATTTCAAATGTGATAAAAGTGATGATAATTATGTTGAATTGGGAGGCAGCAATAAAATGTGCACCTTCAAACTGTGGTATGATTCTGAAATTTCTGACACAAAATCATTTCTAAAAGTCCAGATAAACTTTGTAGAGATCTTGCTGTATTCTATACAAGACCAAAAACTTCAAAGTTTAGGCACAAATGATGCCAAAATTAAAGATCTGTTTTCAGAAGGACATGAATATCTAAATGAAATAGATTTCCCGACTTATGACATTCCTGAGATTCTGTGTGAAAAAATAAGGGCAATCTTAACACAAAAAGGCACAAAGGCTAGAGATTTTCTAGATGTTTATCAAATCTGTAAAAAATTCAGAATCCAACTAGAAGACATTGAGTCTAATGCAAAGAAGAAGATAAAATTTTCTTTAGAAACATATGAAAAATATAAAGAAAATTTAAAACAAAAAGCAATAGAAATAGAAACAGGTAAACTATTTGAAATAGGGGAAGAAAACTATATTCTTCTAGAAAAAATCAATGAGCAAGAATTTTACTCCTTTAATAATGATTTAGCCAAATTCCTTAACGAAATTATTCCAAAAGAATATCACAGCATGTTGTACTTTTTATCAATAACAGCTGTATGTAGTGGCGGTGGGGGTGCAGACAAAGCTCCACATAAAGTAGAAATTACTAACTCAGGAGGAAAAAATTTTACAAATATTGATCTAACTAAAGAAAAATGCCCAAAATGTGGATTAGTTGGAACAATGCAAGCAATGCCTGGATTTTACTAAAGACAAGTAATATTTTCAAAACAATAGAAAATTAGTTCATTTTAGCCATAATTTGTACTTTCAAAGCTCTTAGTTTGCACTTAAAATCAAAAAAATCAAAACCAGTTGAAGACTAAATTAATCATGAATGACCGCAAAATGTGGTATTTAGCGAGACTAGAATTAGTGGTACTTCTGTTTTAGTAATGAGTTAATTTTCATTGAGGTGGAGTATTATGAGATTAAAAAAAGATTGATGGTATTGACTGAACACGCCTTTGTTGAAAAAACCCCTCAAAAGTCGACATTTTGGAATGATGCTACAAAATATGCGTCAATTAGCAAAGATGAAGCATTTGTTGAAGAAGTAGCATACATGATGGTTACACTCCATAGAACCGGAGCATAAAATTATATCTTATTTTATTATTTTTTCTATTTCTAAAGAACACTCTTCCATATCTTTGAATGAATCAATTGAATACCATTTCACATTTTTAAATTTGACAATGTTGAGTTTACCTTTTTTGGCATAGTCTGGAAAAACAGTTTTTTCAATATCGCCTTTACTGGGCAAATCTTTGAGAATTCCTTTTTCTAGATGATATATTCCCGCATTCATCCAACAATCAATAATTTCTTTTTTCTCTCTAAATTTTATTATTTTGTCATCTTTAGTTTCTAAAATTCCAAAATTAGTTCGTAGTTCAATTGATGCTATTGCATTTGATTTTTTTGCAAGTTCATTCAAATCTATATTTGTAATAGTATCCCCATTAATTACAAAAAAAGATTTTTCATTGATCATTTTTCCTGCTTTTTTAATTGCACCACCAGTACCTAATGGTGATTTTTCAACTGAGAATTTTATTTTAGTTCCTATTTTTTTTACATCCAGATGATTTTCAATAGTTTCTTGCTTGTATCCAGTACATACAATTATTTCATCAATTCCAAATTTTTTTAAATATTTAATTTGCCATTCAATTATCGGGATGTTTCTTATTGGAACTAGAGGTTTTGGCACATAATCTGTTATTGGTCTTAGTCTTTTTCCCCGTCCTCCTGCCAAAATTATTGCTTTCAATATTATTGGCTTATTTTTAGAGTATATGAAAATTCTCTATTTTGGTTTTTTAATTTCATCTGTTTTTACAACCTCTTCCATTTTCTTTGCAAATTCATTGTAAATTTTTTCAAGATCTTTCAGAGATACATCTATTCCAAGCATTTTCATTGTTTTCTTCCAGGATTCGATGTATTTTTCATCATCCAAACCTTTTCCAAGGGTTTCTGCAATTGAGTGAACTCCTTCTGTTTTACCTAGTGCATAAATTGCAATTTCTCTATCTGTTGGCATTATCTTATTCCTTTTCTGTGAGATAGTAGTGTAATTCAGTATAACATTCTACGCAATACTCTTCAAAATCAGTATGATCACAATCATATACTTTTGGCACTTTATTATTGCATTTTGTACAAATGGCCATGGACAAATTATGAAGAAAGTGATTTTTTTATCTTTATTCCGCCTAATGCAGTAATTATTGCACCAACTGCAATTAATCCGCCGCCTTCACCTGCCATTCTTGCAGTGTTTTCAGATTCACCTGCGCTGGCCATAGATACTGCACCGCCAATAATGATCAAAATACCTGTAATTATCAACATTATTCCTAATCCCTTGAATGGTGGTTTCTTAGAAATGAAAAATGCAATAAATGATAAAATTATTGGAGGCATCCCAAATCCAATGCCTCGTGCCATAGCATCAAATGGTAAGAATCCATCACCAGCTCCGCCCCCTCCTACCATTACATCAGCACCATAAATTACTAAAAGAATAATTGAAATTCCGGATAATACATGTGGGACAGATACCATGCTTGTCGTAATTTTTCATTAATTAATAAACCTATAATGATTGCATTGGCACTAGGTATTACTAGTAAATTTATGACCGAGGTTTAACAATGACTTTTTCTTTTAGAGTCTCAAGTTTTTTTAGCAATTGATCTATTGTTTCTCCTTGTTTTGCAACTAAATTGAAATGACCTAATTTTCTTAATGGTTTTGAAATTTCTTTTCCATACATTTTCAAAAAAACATTTTCATCTGAGATATTTACTGGTGAGTATTTTCCTTCAAATGATACATCTCCCAAAATATTGTACATTATTGTAGGATGTATAAGTTCAGTATCTCCAAGATCAAGTCCTAAAATTGCTCGTAGATGTTGTTCGAATTGGGATGTTTTACTTGATTGCAATGTATGATGTCCTGAATTATGAACTCTGGGAGCAATCTCATTTATTACAACATCGTCATCTTGTGTTACAAACATCTCAATTCCAAAAATTCCTGCACCTCTCAGAACTTGCATTGTTTTTTCAGCAATATGCTCTGCTTTTTTTGTAACTTCTTGGGATACTCTTGCTGGTGCAATAGTTTCACGTAAAATATTTTCTTCATGAATGTTTTCAACTAGAGGGTATGTTTTGATTTGTCCTTTAGTGTTTCTTGAAGCTATGACTGAAACTTCCATTTTAAATTGCATAAATTTCTCCAACAATAGTTTCTGTCCTTTAAAATAGTCAAATGCTTTTTCAATGTCTTTTTCTGAATTAATTTTAAAATTACCTCTTCCATCATAGGCATCTCTTCTTGCTTTGAGTAATGCCGGATATCCAAAATCTTGCAACCCATTTACTAAATCCTCCATAGCATCTATTTTTATAAATTCAGGAACTGGGATGTTATTTTCTTTCAAAAAAGATTTTTGTAAAAATTTGTCCTGAATAATTCTTAGTGTTTCAGGTGAGGGATTAACATCTGCATTTTTTTCTACAGACTTTAGCACTGTACTGTCCCCTGATTCAATTTCATAAGTGATAATATCGGATTTATTAGCCAAATCAATAATGGCATTTTTATCTTTGAAATCGGCTACAATCTGTTCAGCACCTACTTGTGATGCAGGGCAATTCTCAGTAGGGTCTAAAACAATAATTTTTGATATGTGTTCTGGCATTTTTTTTGCTGCCTCCGTAATCATCATTCCAAGTTGTCCTCCACCAATAATGCCGAGAATTTTTGCCATCACAACAATCATCAATCATCGATTAAAAATAGCTAATGTTGATTTGAACAATTTTGTTGGGGGTTTTCTAATAGTTATAGATAATTACTCTCATGTTTTTTCTATTATTATGACATATTCCAAAAAACCATTAGTTGGAATAATTATGGGATCTAGTTCAGACAGCCGAGTCATGCAAGGAGCATCAGAAATATTGGATCAATTTAAAATTAAACATGAAGATCAAATAGTTTCTGCACATCGTACTCCTTCGAGATTGGCAGAATATGCGCAGCATGCAGAAAAAATGGGATTTAGTGTAATTATTGCAGGTGCGGGAGGTGCCGCACATTTACCAGGAATGATTGCATCGCACACAGTAATTCCAGTGATTGGAGTTCCAATTCTAGTCTATAATGACAAACATCCGAAAAAAAATGACACTTCAAAATTTTCAGCATTTGGTGGATTAGATTCATTGTTGTCTATCACTGAAATGCCATCAGGTTCTCCAGTTGTTGCAGTTGGAATAAACAAAGCTGGAAATGCTGCAATTTATGCAATGAAAATTATTGCTAATGAATTTCCAGAACTAAAAAAGAAGCTAGAACTACACAAATCCAATCAACATGACTCGGTCATTAAAGAATCTGAGCAATTAAAGAAAGAGGGGCTTTCTAAATTTGCCAAAAAAAAATTCAAATGAAATTAAGTCATTAAAATAAATTGAATGTTCTTTTTCCTTAATGACTCTATTAACGAATCTGCTTGTGCTTGACCCTGTGTTTCTAGACTTAGTGTTACTCCTGCTGAGCCTGCATTAACATTTGAACTGAGTCTGTCATGAACCACTTCAACAATATTTGCATTTGCAAGCGTTATTTCATCTACAATTTCCTTGAACGCTCCTGGCCTATCTGGGAGTAATACGGATAATTTTAGTAATCTTCCCATTGCTGCCAATCCTTTGTCTACTATTTGACCTAAAAGATACATGTCTACATTCCCCCCTGCTAAAATTGCTACAACTTTCTTTCCCGGAGACGGTTTCTTTGAAATTAAATAGGCTAAACTTACAGCACCTGCAGGCTCTACAACAAACTTCATACGCTCCATTAGCAGAAACATTGCTTTTGTAATTTCAGTATCATCTACAAGAACAATGTCATCTATTAGTTCTTTGATTATTCCAAAAGTTAACTGACCTGGAACTTTAACAGAAATTCCATCTGCAATAGTTCGTGCACCTCCACTTGCAGTAATTGAACCTTTTTTTAATGAATCATACATTGAAGGAAATGATCTTGATTGAACGCCTATCACTTTGATGTCTGGGTTTTTTTCTTTTATTGCAATAAGAGTACCTGCAGCTAATCCGCCACCGCCTATTGGAACATAAACTTCATCAACATCAGGTAAATCTTCTAGAATCTCTAATCCTATCACACCTTGCGCCGCAATTATCTGAGGATCATCAAAAGCATGTATCATGGTAGCTCTTGTTTCTTTTGCTATCTCTTTTGCTTTGGCAGATGATTCGTCATAATTTGTTCCCTCCAAGATCACTTTTGCACCATATCCTTTTGTAGCAGATACTTTTGCAGGGGATGCATTTTTTGGCATTACAATAGTACATGGTATTTTTTCTAATGCTGATGCAAATGCAACACCTTGGGCATGGTTACCTGCTGATGCAGCAACAACGCCGTATTTTTTCTCTTCAGATGATAATGATTGAATCTTGTAATATGCTCCACGAATTTTAAATGATCCAGTTTTTTGTCGAAATTCTGCTTTTAGATAAACATCCGATTCTGTAAACTCACTAAACGTACTTGAATGTATTAGTGGGGTCTTTCTAATTTCATTACCTCGTAATGAATTTGCCTTTACAACTTCATCATATGATGGATTCATTGGAAATGTTGCTAATAAAATGCTGTATTTGACTTCTTCTATAGAAAAATTACAATTTTAGTCAAATTTCATGCCTAAATTTGCAGGAATGTCTAAATAGTTCAAAAATATGGTTCAAATTATATCAAGGGATCGGAACTCCCCTTTGAGAAAATTCTCATTTTCCGGTTCCTTGATCTTAATTTATAATTTTTTCAAATTCGTCTAAACGTTTTAAAATATTTTTTTTAACTGGATCAGACATTTTTCTAGGATCAAACAATCCTTCCTTAATTTCATTTTTTACAAATTCTAAATCAATTGTGCATAAACAACCTTCTTCACCTGAAACTAATCTTGCATCGTCTATCAAAACAGGACTTGTTTGATATGTTTCTATTAAAAGAGAATCTAATTCATTGAACAATTTTGTCTTTTTTTCTGATAATTCTTTAAAATCCACTCCTGCATCTTTTTCAATTTCAGCATATACCTTTTCTCTAAACTCATCGTTTTCATAAAATACCTCAAATAATTTTTGATGATCAAAATCTTTGTAGCCCATTTCTTTTAATTTATTTAATACAAATTGATCACTATTATCTGAAAGTTCTCGTTCTTTATTTTTTGTCAAATCCACAATTTCTGCCAATTCTTTTTGACAATCAATTACCCTTTGATCTGGTTTGTAATATAATAAAACGTGAAATTGTATAGAGATATGTCCTGATATCAAATAACTACCTTCCATAATCTCAAATTTTGTAAAAATTCTTCTTAGATCCTCATTATTTGAAATCGATACATCATGTACAGACCAATCTTTAAGTGAATCATTGATTTTTTGTAAATAACCCATCACTAGTTTAGGATCGAATGTTTTTTGTTCTGTAATGGTGGCATCTCCCAACATCACTTTTGTATCAATCATTTTTGTTAGATGAGTAATCTTTTCCAGGCATTTTTTTTGAATCCCTTCATTTTTTTGATTTAATAATTGAATGAATTCATTGGGAGATCTTGTTCCTAAACGCACAAAAATTAACAAAATATTGCTCTCCTTAAACCTTCATCAATCTCTAAATATCCAAAATGGGTATTTTAGGCATGGCTGAAACTCCTATCTCATGCATCCATTGTAATAAGCAAATTACTGAATATTATGATAAACTGTATAAGGGTATTAGAAACAAATGTCTAATCTATGAGATTGATTTTCCTCTAGAGTGATGATATTAAGATGACTGAAAATATTGACAAAACCCAAGAATCCAATAAAACACCTGTACAAAATAATGATGTGGTAGATATGCTGCTAAGCAAAAACGAAGATCAAACAGTAGATTTTGAAACTATGATTTTAGAAACTCAAAAACGTGTATGGGGATCTCTCAAAAAAGGTTACGAGTATTCAGGAATGGCCGATGAGTCTGAAAAATTTCTAAGAAAAAATGTATTTGTAAAATTAGATATGGTTGTCGTGTATGTAGATTTGGTGGGCTCAACTACTATGACCTTAGAAATGCCTGCTGAAAAAATTGCCATTATTGTCAGTTCATTCTCACAAGAGATGGCATCCGTTATCAGACACCATCAAGGGTATGTATTGAAATTTGTAGGCGATGCAGTGATTGGGTATTTTGTTGCAGAAGGTAATTCATTATTGGCAGCGGATAATGCTGTAAATTGTGCAAAATCAATGATATCTGTAATTCAAAAAGGGATCAATCCAATACTAAATCAATATGATTATCCAGACTTGATGGTGAAGATTGGAATCGATTTTGGACAAAACATTGTTGTAAGATATGGTTCAGATGCAGAACATTCTCATGTAGACTTGATGGGGCCTGCTATGAATATTGCAGCAAAAATTCAAAACATGGCAAAACCTAATCAGATTTTAATTGGAAGTGATGTGTATCAAAAATTACACCCTACATCTCAAAAACAATTCCTCGAAATCATTTGGAAGAATAATGAATGGCGATACAGATCAAGATTAACTGGAGAGATTTACAAAGTGTATGAATTAAAAGGATAAATTTGTCGATAGATTCTAAACAGTAAATTTGTCGGGACATTCAACATGTTCATAGTGATGCTCTGTAAATTTTTCTTGAACTACATAAATTACAATTTTATGTAGATCTTTTTCTTCGATGTCTTTTTTACATTTCAGACAAGTTTTTTTCGAATCAATCATGCGTATAAGCGATCTAAATGTCGAATCTATAAGGATCAGCGATCAGCTCAATTTGAGCAAAAACGCCTGAGGTTTTACAAAACACTATATCAAACGCCTAAAGCAATGCAGAAATATGGCAAATTTGAACCAATCATGTTGGATAATTTAGCAATAAAACACCTACAAGACCTTTATGGATTAAATCCAAATATTCCTCACATGGCATTTCAATTTCCAAGATTGCCTCCAGGTCTTACAAATCCTATGTTCAAAATTTATGAAAATCCTATGAAAGAACAATTTTTAAAGAATGCCGGAACAATAACCCAAAAACTTCAAGGATTCCAACAAATGTATCAACAACATGCAGCAGGATTGCTAACAATGAGTTCTGGAATAATTCCTCCAGGACACCCACTATACACTAGACATAATTCTGTAGAAACACTTCAGAATGAAAATGACAAATTATTAAAAGAAAACTTGGAATTAAAGAAAAAATTAGATAAAGAATCAAAACCTAAAAACCATTAAAAAAATAATTTATTTATTCTAAAATTTTTTCAGTAAGAATCCTTATTAGTTTCATAAATCAAGTCGCTTTATGGTAAAAACTCCTGCTGACAAATGGAATGATACAGTAGTAAAATACAGGAAGCAATGTCAAAGCATTCTAAAATTATCCAATAGTATACGATATGTAGGAGTTGTTAACGCGTATGGTAGAACGTTAACGGGAATGCTCAAACCCAATCTAAAACCATTGTTAAAATCGGAACAAGTAAAGAATGAATTTTTCATCATATCTACATTAATGTCACTAAGAAAAGAGACTGTAAGTACAGTTGGAAAATTAGAACATGTAATTTTACAACATCAAAAAGTCACAATTGTAATATTGCAAAAAAACGATGTGACATTTTATGTTTCATTAGACAGAAAAGAAAAAGGCTTAGAAAAAATTCTTTCTTCGATTAAAAAGATAATCTGATAGTTGTCTTTTAATAAGATTCAATGCTTTGGATAATATGAATAAATCTTTAGGAGATTATAATATAGAAAAATCTTCTTCACGTAACATTAGAAATATCGTATGGACAATGAAAAATCCAGTAAATGCTGAAAAATCAAAAAATAAAAGAATAAATTCAGATAAAAAATTTCAAAATTCTTCCTTTACAAATATTATTTATGACTATAAACCAAAAATTAAATCACATGCTGAAAAAATTTTCAAAATTGAAAAAATTCACTTTGCTGAAAAATCAAAAAATAAAAGAATAAATTCAGATAAAAAATTTCAAAATTCTTCTGCATCAAATTGCAACATCAAACAGGGGTTCAAAAGACCTGGAAGATAAACATCTCAAAATAAAATACGTTTAATTTGAAAATTCATGAAAAATAAAAGATTCAGATTATTCTTTCTATTAAAAAGATAACCTAGGAAGGTGTAAATCCGTGATATCCGCCTGTCTGCTGAGCCTTATCCTCAAAGTTTGGTTCAAACAATGAAATCAGATAGTCATCAGGATCTAAAATTACTGCATTCTTTCCTGCATCTCTTTCTACAATGTCCCGATGAATTCTTACACCTTTCTCTTTTAATTCATCAATTGCAGATTTTACATCGCCAACAAGAAATCCTATTGTAATTCCATTATCAATGGAACTTCCAACATGTTGTGCCGTCAATGATGCTGGATGTAAACTCAACATGGCTCCAGAAGTGCCCAAATCAACCCAGGACCTTCTTTGATTTTTGATTGGAAGTCCGATGAGTTCATGATAGAACTGTATGGATTTGTCTATATCTTTTACAGCCAATATGACATTTCCAACTTTTTTGATATTCACAGATACCCTACCTCAAAGTTGTTTAAATCCATTGTCATTGAACTTCCACCATGGTTTCAGTCCTTTCAACCCCGCTAATTTTTTGAATAAGTGTAGCTACTTCTTTTATCTGGCCCAATTGCTCAACATCAATAATGGCAACTGCGTCAAATTGACCGCTTGTAGGAAATGAATCAGAAACTGATGGTATTTTTCTTAGTCTGGCAGCAATGAGTTTTTTGGGAGATTTTACCAAAATTATTGCCCTTACCATCCTAGATTAACCTCCACTTCAATTAGGGTCTCAGTGGTAACAATGTCTTTTATTTTTTTAAAATCAATAACCATTCCATTAATTTCATCAATATTTCCTTGTAGAATTACGCTAATGTCTGCCCTTCCTGTAACAACCATGATTTGTTTGATGATCTTCCGTTTTTTCTTTAATATTTGGACAACAGAATCAACCTTGCCTGGTTTTACAGTAATTAGACATAATGCACGCATACTTAGTGTATGTTATAGGATCGGATAAAGATTCCTAGTCAAAGGCTTCTTGGGATCTTGCTTCTTCAAGATAGGCTCTTCTTTCTTCGTTTACCTTCTCTTGATCAATTTCAATATCATCATCTACTATGACAATTCCCATGTCACTGATTGGTTCTTCTTTTGATTTTTTACTCTTTGATTTTGTAGTTTTTGCTTTTGGTTTAGAAGTTTTTCCAGTTTTTGCTTTATCTGTTTTTAATTTTGTTGTTTTTGCTTTAGTGGTTGTTTTCTTTACTGGTGCTTTTTTTGCGTCTTTTTTTACAGCCCTTTTTTCAGCCATGAATGTCGAAAAACAAGAGTTTGCCTTGTTTTTAAAGATTTTGTATGATTGAATAACTTTGAGAAAGGTTCATGAGATATGGTTGAAATTATTTTTGATATTACTCATTTTTAAAATGACAAAAAATAGTATATGGATTTAAAAGATGCCAGGGGCGGGATTTGAACGCGCGACAGCCCGGTCTTCAGCCGAGTGCTCTCCCAGGCTGAGCTACCCTGGCACTGAGAAAAATGCAATCAATTGAGGAATTAAAGTTTGTCTTTTTAGATCTTCCAAAGAATGTCGTCTTTGCCTTTTCGTTTATTGATTAAACGACCTACTACAAAAAATAAATCCGATAATCGATTGAGATATATCATACAATTTGAATTAATTTCATCTTTTTCACTTAATTGAACCACATGTGTTTCTGCTCTTCTTACAATTGTTCTTACATAATGTAATTGTGCAGCTGCGATATCGCCTCCAGGCAAGATAAAATTGGTTAAAGGTGAAAGTTCAGATTCAAATTTGTCAATTAAGGATTCTAAATTTTGGATCATGTCCAATGAAACTCTGTTTTTCATATCATTTAGATTAGGATTTGAAAGATCCGCCCCTACTAGAAATAACTCATTTTGTATTTTTGTCAAAAGATCGATAATATCTCTGTCCAATGAATTTGTCAAGACAATCCCTAATGCAGCATTTGCCTCATCTATTGTTCCATATGCAATAATTCTAGGATGAGATTTTGATATCCTCAAGTTTCCTTGAACTCCTGTATTTCCATCATCTCCTGTCTTAGTATAAATTTTCAACAACATTTCATATTGGAATTAACTATTATGTTATTCGAACAATATGAAAATTCATTAGGAGAAAATAACGTATAACATTATAATATGATGTTGGATTTTTTGAAAGCTGCTGCAAATCTCAAGAAAATTTCTAGACAGGGATGGATTGATAAACTATCTTTGAATCATCCTGAATCTGTTGCAGATCATTCGTATTCAATGGCAATAATGAGCATGGTGATTTCTGATATGAGAAAATGTGATTCAGAAAAAATACTCAAAATGGTTTTACTTCATGATTTGGCCGAAGCAAGAATTGGAGATTTAACTCCCAATCAATTAAGTGGAGAAAAAAAGAAAAAATTAGAAAACAATGCATTTAATGAGATAATAGGAGATTTACCTGGAAATATCAAATCCCAATATTTACAAATCTGGAAAGAATATCAGGAAAACATTTCTGCAGAATCTAAATTAGTACATCAAATTGATAGATTAGAGATGGCACTTCAAGCAAAAACATATCAAAAAGAAGGTCATTCACAAAAAAAACTTGAATCATTTTTTGAATCTGCAAAAAAAGATATAGATGATCCAAAATTAAAAGAATTATTTACAAAGATTATAGATGACAATTAGATAGAAAATGTCTGAGAGAAGTAAAGATGAATTAATTGAGGCACAAAAACAAGTAATAGGAGTTTTGTTTGAAGTGATTAAAAGATTACAAGCAAACAATGATCTTGATGAAGAGTATTTTCAAATAATATCAGAAGATAGTAAAAATAAAACTCGTCTTAATGAAATCATAGTTGAGAGAACAGAGAACGCAGAAATTGTTGGAAGATTATTAAAAGAATTAGAAATTTAATGCCCACAGTCACAATCATCATCAGAAATAATTCTTAGATGTGCGGTTTGTTGGTATTTATCTTGAATATAACTTGAAAGATTAACAATTCTGATCCTAGATTCTCGAGTATTCCAACTGCCTTCATTTTCAAACCAAAATTCAATTTCATCAATATTATATCTCTCGTTATTTTTAACAAGTTTTTGAAAAATAGATTTGATCTCTCTAACATCGGATTCTGTTAATTTTGATTTGTCTTCAACCATTGTGGTAATTTCATTTAATTTTATGATGACATTATTTGTTAAAGGCATGTTATCAAAAAAACTCGTATTCTATAACTATCTTTTGAGGAGAAATTGTTTTTATAACAAATCAATAATTTGAGAACATGCAATATTTTCAGGCCTTGAAATTAGGACAAAAAAGAGTTGCTAAAGCAAGAGAATATCTTAATAAATTAACAGATGGTCGTGCAATGCCTGCATTAGCCTTGGCAGATACGAAATCAAATGTATGGCAACCTGTGGGTGAGGAAAATCTATATGCTTTTGTAGATGAATCTGCAGGGTTTGTTTTAACTGATAATAGCGGATACATACTTGCTTTGGTAGACAAAACAGGTTCTTCCAAAACTATTGTTCAAGGAGTCACACAGCAACAAAAAGAAAATTTAGAAAAAGCATTCAAGGAAGACAATATCTCAAAATTTGAGGGCAAGGTAATTCTACCAGTATGATCCATAGCCTTGAAAAAAAACGTAACCTTTAGTTATCATAATGTAGAGTAAAATAAAATGAGTAAATTTTCTCAAGAAATTGAAGTTAGTGGGCATTTGATTGATTCTTCCATACTAACTAAGATCTTTGATAAAATTATGGACCTTCATGGGGAATTTCAAGTAGAAGAAATCAACATCGGTAAAAGAAAAAAAGATCAGTCGTATGCGAGATTACTTGTTAAAGGAAAAAATCAGAAACACCTGGATGATATTTTGGAAACAGTGTATAGAGAAGGAGCAGTATCAAAAATACAACAGGACATTACATTAAAAAAGTCACCAAAAAACTATGTTATGCCAGATAATTTTTACAGCACAACAAACAATCACACACAAGTTTTTTATAAAAAAAGATGGATTCAAGTTGAAAACATGATGATGGACAAGTGCATCGTTGTAAAACAAAACCGAGCATTTTGTGTGCCAGTTAGAGATGTAAGAAAAGGAGATCAGATAATTGTTGGAGAAAAAGGAATAAAAATCACTCCACCTGAACGTCCAAGAGAAGGGGTCAATGTTTTTGAATTCATGGGAAGCTCAAGTTCTAGCGAACGGCCAACACAACATATTGCAAAACAAGTTGCAGATGACATATTTAATACCAAAAAGAATGGGGGCAAGATTGTCATTGTTGGAGGTCCTGCAATAGTCCATACGGGTGCAGACGATGCAGTATCAGAATTAATTAGATCAGGCTATATCGACGGAGTATTAGCTGGAAACGCTCTTGCAGTTCATGACATAGAGTATGCGACTTTGGGGACATCTTTGGGCATGAATGTTCATAATGCTACTTTGGCATATCATGGTCATAGAAATCACATGGCTGCAATTAATGCAGTTTTCAAAGCAGGCTCTATTGCAAACATGGTGAAAACCAAGAAACTGAAAAAAGGAATAATGTATGAATGCATAAAAAATAAAGTTCCATTTGTGTTGGCAGGATCAATCCGTGATGATGGCCCATTACCAGATGTAATTACGGATGTTGCTCAAGCACAAAGAGAATACAAAAAAATTGTAAAAGATGCAAGTATGGTGATCATGATTTCAACAATGCTTCACTCAATTGCAACTGGCAACATGCTTCCTGCAAATGTCAAAGTAATAGTGGTGGACATCAATCAGCCAACGGTTACAAAACTTATGGATAGAGGAACATGGCAAGCTTTAGGAATTGTTTCAGATGTTGGTGCATTTTTACCATTAGTGGCACAACAACTTAGAAAAAAGAAAAAATCAAGGTAAAAGTTTAAGATGCAGTAAATCAAGAAAATCAAATTAATTCAGCAGTACAAAAATTAATCGATAAAAAAAATCATGCCTAAGGCAGAAGCATCATCCATAGTTCAAGACACACAAAAACCAAGCAATAATTCAGAAATTGCAGAGATTTCACTTGCAATAACAGGATTAGAATATTATTGAGCAGTAATTGAATAAAGAAAAAAGCAGATACTAATTTAAGGTAAATTTTAATTAACAAGGACACCATTAGAAAAAAAATTCATTCAGCCAATCATTGAAACAAATTCCAAAGAAATTTTACAAACAAGATTAGTTAAGAGAGAAATTACTTTGGAAGAATATAAAGAATTAAAATCTAAACTAGATTAACTTGGAGTCATCATTGAATTTTTTTGAGTTTGTGAAAGATTCAAAGATGTTTTTTTAACATTTTCGAAAAATTTGGTGATCATCTCAATTCCTGCAACAACTTTAGGTGCATTATTTTTTACAAATTCTAATTTCTCGGAAGCAGATTTTGGTTTGTTATTAAGATAATTTTGATAAACTTTAGAACCGTCATAATCAACATATGCAATTCTTGCACTAAAATCTGTTCTTTCTAAAACAAGACTATCGCCACCCACAATTGCAGTATGATATGGATGAACAATTAATGATTCAGACAATTTTTGAGATGTAAAAATTTCGGATTTCTGTAAATCGGTTGCATAGTGATTAAAATCAGCTAAAAGATAAAATGTTGCATTAGGTTTTGTAGCTATTACTCCTTCGATTGATGATAATGCATTGTATGTGTATTCGCCCATGATTTGATGAATGTTGCGAGTTACCTCAAAATACTCTTCTATGTCTTTACTTATTTCAAATCCTGCTATTGCAGCATGCTGAATTGGAGTTGAAACTGCGGTGTATTCTGTGGCAAGAATCTTTTTGAATTGTGTTTTAAGGTCTACTGCATGTTGTGGAAAAACCACATAACCTAAACGATATCCACCTGCAGCGTGTGATTTTGATAAACCATTTGTCACAAATGTACCTTCAGGATAAATTTTTCCCATACTAACAAATTTTGAAAAATCATATGTTGTTTGTGCATAAATTTCATCAGAAATAACTGTGATATTTTGTTCTCTGCACACGTCCGAAATTTCTTCTAGCTCTAATTTGTCATAAAGTAATCCCGTAGGATTATTTGGATTATTAAGAATCAGAATCTTTTGTCTATCATGCAATCGTAATGCTAATCGTCTTAAATTATTTGGAGATATTTTTTTGTTTGAACGAGTTGGCAGCATATGATAATTTTTCTTTAAAAATCTTATTTGAGGCAGATAACCTAACCATGCAGGCGTTGGCAAAATTACAGTTCCATGTAAAATCTCCAACAGATTAAAGATCAACGCTTTTGTTCCAGGCCCGACATGAATTCTTTCAGGAGACACATCCATTCCAAAATAATGTTTGTTGTATTTTGATATGGCATTACGTAATTCTGGAATTCCAGAAATGGGGGCATATGCTCCCTTGTCAGCATTTTTAACGAGTGCTTCTTGAATTAGTTTAGGTACTGGAAATGGTGATTGACCAAATGCAAAACCATAAAATCCAAAATTGCACTCAGGATGAGGGCAATCTGAATGAAATTCTTGTAAAAACGTGTTTAATTTGAGATTCTCAGGCATCTCAATGTCCTCTATCTGCTGATCAACTACAAATTTCATTAATTTTCCTCATCAGAATCAGATTTAGATACAAAGCGTGAAATAGTAAATATCAACAAGTGAGATTTTATCAACCTATTTTTGGAATTTCATCTAATACATCAGGATTTTCAAGGGACGATAAATCTCCAAGTTCATGTCCCAATAATTTTGATTTCAATAAACGACGCATTATTTTTCCTGTTCTAGTTTTTGGCAAATCCGATATCTGAAAGACAAATTTTGGTTTTGCAACTTTGCCAATTTTTTCAGATACATAGTTTGAAATTTCTAATTCTAACCCTGTTTTAGATTTATTGTCTGCAACAAAAAAGATCACAATTGCTTCGCCTGTTATTTCATCAGGAATGGCAATAGAGGCAGCATCAGATATTTTTTTGTTTGAAATTACAGTTTGTTCAATTTCAGCAGTACTCATCCTATGGCCAGATATGTTGATCACATCATCAGTTCTGCCACGCATATACCACAAATTATCTTCATCAACAAAGACATAATCACCATGAAACCAGATATTTTCAAATCGGGACCAATATGTTTTAACATATCTGGCATCATCATTTAACAATCCTCGAGTCATTGCAGGCCATGGTGATTTTATAACTAAATATCCATTTTGTTTTCTTACAGAGTTCCCATCATCATCAAAGACATCAAGATTCATCCCAGGAACAGGAATTCCGACACTGGATGGTTTTAATTTCATTCCAGGAAATACAGACAACATTGCACCGCCAATTTCTGTTCCTCCGGACAAATTCATTATGGGGATTTTTTTATTACCAACTTTTTCAAATAGCCACCACCATGAATCTTCATCAAGAGGTTCACCGGTGGTTGGAATATTCTTGATTTTATCTAACGAATATGATTTTAGAGGTTCTGCATTATTTTTCTTAAACAATCGTACTGCAGTTGGCGATATTCCAAAAATAGATACCTTGTAATCAGATAACATTTTCCAGATTCTATCAGATGTTGGAAAATCCAATGCACCATCATAAATCACAGCACTAGCACCCATAATCAATAGCCCATAGACATTCCACACCTGTCCAGTAATCCAACCGATATCTGCCGGCCAAAGTATGATATCATTTTCATGCGTATCTATGAGATATGCTGCTTGATGTCCTGCAAAAACTGAAAATCCTCCATGGCTATGAATGACCCCTTTAGGATTACCCGTAGTTCCCGAGGTATAGAGGATAAACAATGGGTCTTCTGAATCCATTATTTCTGTTTCACATAAATCATCCTGAGAAGACATGATATCTTCAAATGGAATTATATTTTTAGATTCTGGGTGTTCATCGATTCCCTTGTATGACACAAGTATTGTTTTTTCAACATTGGTATTTTTTATCGCAGTTTCCATAATCTCTTTTTGAGAAATTGGTTTTCCTTTTCGATAAAACCCATCTGAGATAAATATGATTTTTGCTTTACAATCCTGTAGACGTACATGTAATGATTGAGAACTATATCCCGAGAAAATAGTAGTTTGAATTGCCCCAATCTTCGATGCAGCAAGAATTGCCAATATTGCTTCCTCAATCATTGGAAGATAAATTGCAATTACATCGCCTTTTTTTACCCCAAGTGATTTTAGAGCATTTGCAAGTTTTGATACTTTGGAATCTAATTCAGAATATGAAATTTGGGATGTATATCCATCTTCAGATACAAAATAATATGCAATTTTTTGTGGATTTTGTTTTGCAAATTTTTCTACCGAGGATTTGTAAATGTTTGTCTTACCGTTTACGAACCATTTTGACCATGCAATACCTTTTGAAACATCTAATGTTTTTGTATATGGTTCATCCCAAACTATTCCAATGTCTTGATCAACTGATTCCCAAAACCATTCTAAATTATTTTTTGCCTTTTGAGACAATTCTTCTAATGAAGATATCTCATGCTTTTGCATGAATTGAAAAATATTTGATTCTTTGATTTGCTTTTCACTTGGAATAAATTCAAAATTAGACAATATTCAATTTTTAGAGACCTAAAGAGTGTAAAAAGATTTTTAGATTTACGATATGTCTATTCCCAAACGTCGAGCACATGCAATTGCTGATTTTCCAACATCTTCAGTAATTCCGGCTTTTAGAAATTTTTCTGTCCAATTAGTTTCAGCCTTCATGGTGTTTTCAAAGTAGTATTCTCTCAAAATCACGCCTATTTGTTGATCTAATCTACGCCTAGTAACATCATTCATGCCTTGCTGAAGAACAGATGCATCTGAATTTGCAAGAATTTTGATAAATTCAATATCCTCTAAAGATAGTTTAGTCATGGAACATCAATTTGTTTTTTCAACAAATCCAACGTTAACGCAGGGTCTGCTTTTCCTTTTGTTTTTTGCATAACTTTTCCTACCAAATAGTTGATCGTTTGAGGATTGGTTTTTGCTTGTTCCACTGCCTGCGGCTCCTCAGAAATTACTTGTTGTATAATTCCAGATAATTCTGAAGCATCAGAGACATTTCCTAGATCTAATTCTGAAATAATTGTGGATAGTTCTTTTCCAGTTTTTACAATTTCATATAATGCATTTTTAGAAGAACTTCTAGAAATTTTTCCAGATTGAATAGACTCAGATAATTCTCTCAAATGAGTTGCAGTAAGTTTTGATGATTCACGTTTCTCTCTCGTGTCAACTAGTCCCATTAAATCAGTGGTGATGATATTTGCAATTTCTTTAGCAGTTTTTTCAGTATGAGATTCTTCAAATAAATCCGAATAGAATTTATCAGATGACAATACATCTGCGACTTGAGATGGAATGTTGTATTTGGAAACGTATCTTTCTTTTTTAGAGCTTATGCTTTCAGGCATTTCTGATTTTAATTGTTCTTGAATTTGAGGATCAATCTTGATCCAGGGAATATCTCCTTCCAAAAAGTAACGATAATCAAGTTCTTCTTCTTTAGAACGTGCGGAGACAGTAATTTTTCGCTTATCATCCCAATGACGTGTTTCTTGAATTATGGGAATGTTGCGAGAACTCAAACTCTCTTGTCTAGTTATTTCAAAATGCACAGCTTTTTCTAAATCATGAAAAGAACCAATATTTTTAATTTCAACTTTTTTACCTCCTTTAATTGAAACATTAGCATCCGCCCTCATTGCACCCTCTAAACTAGGATCTGCAACACCCAAATTTTCTAGTAAATCTGATAAAATATTTAGAAAATCTCGTACTTCTTTTGGAGTCTCAAAATCAGGCTCAGTGACAATTTCGACTAATGGTGTGCCTGCACGATTGTAATCTACCAGAGTGATTTGATTTTTTGATGAACTTCCTTCGTAAATCAGCCTACCGGGATCCTCTTCTAATTGGATTCTTGTAATTCTAATTTTTTTATCTCCAACCATGATGGAACCCGGACCTCCAACACTAGTATCTCCATAAATGTTAAGTTGTGTTATTTGGAAGTTTTTTGGAAGATCAGGATAAAAATAATTTTTTCGAAAAAAAGCAATTTTTTCAGGAGTAGAACAATTTAGTGCCATGGCAATGATTGTAGCTTTTTTCACAGCTTCTTTATTCAATCTGGGTAAACTTCCAGGCAATCCAATACAAATAGGACAAATGTTTTCATTGATTTCAAACTCCCTATAGTTTGCCTTGCATGAACAAAATAACTTACTTTGTAAATTTGTTAATTGGCAGTGAATTTCTAAACCAATCATGGTCATAGTGGTACCTCAGGTAAACTGACAGTTTGTTCTAAAGCATAAGCTGCTCTAAGTAATAGTTTGTCCTGTTTTGAATCTGCAAGAAGTTGGATTCCAATTGGCAATCCATGTGAATATGAGAAAGGTATTGAGATTGCAGGCTTTCCTGTAAGATTTGCAGTTACAGTATTAATGTCAACTAGGAATAAAGAAACAGGATCATTAATTTTTTCGCCTAACTTGAATGGAAGTACTGGTACTGTTGGTGCAATTAATAGATCAAATTTCTTAAATGCCTCATTAACTTCTTTTGTAAGTTTACTTTTCACTTTTAATGCCTTTAGAAAATATTTTCCTGCATGACCTGCAGATGGAACAAATCCACCAAGTATCATTCTTCTTGTAACCTCTGGACCAAAATTACGTCTTGCTTTTGAGATGTAAGAATTAAACTCATATCCTTCAACTGGAAAATCATAACCATATCTTAGATTATCATATCTTGCAAGATTACTTCCAGCTTCTGTTGCAGTAATGGTATAGTATGCTGCTACAGAATATTTCACCATGTCCAGCGATACCTCTTCACAAATTGCCCCCAAACCTTCAAGTTTTGATATGGCATCTTTTGTCGCACTCAATACTGCTGGGTCTATTCCTTCCCCCATCATTTCCTTAATAATGCCTATTTTCTTCCCTTCAATTCCTAAATCTATGCCTGAAAGATAATCTTCATTGTTGTTATCTATTGTAGTGTTATCATTTGGATCTATTCCTGAAATTAGATTTAGCATAAATGCCGTGTCTTTTACCGTTCTAGTAAGTGGACCAATTTGCTCAATACTATTGGCATATGAAATCAAGCCAAATCTACTAATCAAACCATACGTTGGTTTGTATCCTACAGTTGAGCAAAAACTTGCAGGATTTCTAACCGAACCACCAGTATCAGAACCAAGGGAAGCCACACATTCAAAAGCACTAACAGAAACTGCACTACCGCCTGAAGAACCACCTGGAACATATTCCGCATTCCATGGATTTTTACTTGGACCATATGCACTAAATTCCGTGGTAAGGCCCATTGCAAATTCATCCATGTTTACTTTTCCAACAAATATTGCATCTTGTATTTTCAATTTTTTGATAACTGTTGCGTCATAGGGCGCAATAAAGTCTTCAAGCATCTTTGATGCACACGTAGTCTTACTTCCTTTGATGCATAAATTATCTTTAATTGATATGGGCATTCCAAAACAATCACCAACCTTTTCACCAGATTTTATTTTTTTATCAATTTCTTTTGCTTGATCAACTGCCAGTTCATTTACGGATAAAAAAGCATGTAGTTTCTCATCAACATTTTTAATTTGCTCAATAGTTTTTGCAACAAAATCTTCAGCAGAAATATTTCCATTTTTTACTTCTTGTATATAATCAAGAGCTGAGATTTTTAGATTCATGAAGACATCTTTGGTGCACGAACATATGTTCCCTTGTAGTGTTTTAATTTTTCAATTAGTTTTTCAGTAAATGGAATATATTCATCATCTCGTAAATTTAAAATTGAAATTTCTTGCATGGAAATTTCCTCAGATTCAACGCCTGCAGAATCTAAAATGTCAAAATAATCAATCATCGTATGAACTTTCTCAACATATTCTTTATGATCATCAATATCTATTTTCATTAATTTTGAAACATGTTCTATTTCTTCTTCAGTAACCATTCAATACACCTACGGTGTTAATCTGTCAACATCTCTTGGATAAAATGTTACATCTCGAATATTTTCTGTGCCTGTAAGTGCCATAATTAACCGCTCAAGACCGATTCCACAACCAGCGTGAGGAGGCACACCATAATCAAATGCTCCCAGATGGTATTCAAAGGCATCAGTATTCATTCCCTTATTCTTCATTCTTTCAGCTAGTTCATCACGTTTTTCAATTCTTGTACTACCTGATGATAATTCCAAATCTCCAAACATTAAATCAAAAGATTCAGAAACTTTGGGGTTGGATTTACTGTTCTTCACATAGAAGGGTTTTGGTGCAAGGGGCCAATCTTTGATAAAATAGAATCCTTCAAGACCTATTTTCTTCAAATTAGAGGGATATAGATCATCGCCCCATTCTGTTTTTGCACCTGCTTTTTGCATTTTGTCAACTAATTCATCATAAGAATATCTTGGAATTACTCCAGGGATGGATGGTGTTGTAAATCCCACATCAGAATTACTTTCAACATAATTATTCACAGTCTGAATTGAAATCTTTATGATTTCTTCAATCCTATTCATCACATCATTGTAATCAACAAATGCCTCTTCCAAATCAATAGATATTGCCTCTGCAAGATGTCGATTAGTTCTAGAGGGTTCTGCTCTAAAAATCGGAGCAATCTCGAATACTTTTTCAAAGCTCATAGTTAATTGTTCTTTATACAATTGGGGACTCTGAGCTAAAAATGCTTCTTTGTTATAGTAAAATATTGGAAATAGTGCAGCACCACCTTCAGTAGCTGTTGCAATCATTTTAGGAGTATTGATTTCAATGAATTTTTGATTAGCAAAATAATCTCTAATTGATTCTAAAACTAGACTCCTAGTTTTGAAAATATGTTGCAGTGTACTTCGTCTAAGATCAATTGGCCTTACTTCAAGTCTAGTATCAATATTTTTGACGGTTTTTGCAGTTGGCTCAAAAGGTGGAATTTTTTCAACATTTGAGAACACTCTAAGTTCTGTAGGAATTATTTCAAACCCACTAGGTGCTTTTTCTGAAGATTTAACCTTTCCAGTAATGGCAACAGAAGAATGTGCTTTTAGTGAAGAGATAGTTTCACGTATTTCATCAGGACAATCTCCTTTTTTGGCCACTATTGAAATATCTCCATTTTTGTCACGAATAGTTGCAAAACTGATATTCCCATGACCACGAATTGTCAAAACCCACCCCATTATGGTAACTTGTTTGCCATCCATGGAGGAAGTAATTTCATCAGAATAATGAGATCTACGTAAATTTCCTAATTCAGTTTCTATCATAATTTACTTTATTGCATATTTGATGGTGTAATTAATTTTTACACCAAAAAATCAATAATTTTCATAATGCTTATAGCCGGTAGGAATTCCACATCAAAATAAGATGAATATTCTAATGGGACTCGTTATTGCAATGTTTATCATTACTGCAGCATATGTTGGATATCACGCAATGCAGCAACCAGTAGAAGAGGCGGAGGGTTATAACATAGAATTAGAATTACTAAATGAAAATACAGGAATAATTCAAACACTCCAAAATACCGTAATTTTCAAAGTAGTCATCTAATTTCTTTTAAATTAGATTTACATTAAATTACCATTATTCTCCTAGAAGGTTATGCCATTAAATGACAAAGAAAAAATGGTTGCAATTATTTCAAATGGAATTGCTGTTTTTTCACTTTTACAAGAAAGGGACAGTCTTCCTAAAAATACAACCATGTATGATTTCATTCTAAAAGTAATTCCAGAAAACATCAAGACAGAATTGAGCATTGAACTAATAGACGAGGTGTTCCAATATGTCACATCCGCACATAGTTCATAAGGTACAAAATATTATTGTTAACATCGTAATGACAGCCATAGCAACACTAGGATCTCACTGTGCTTTACAAGTGCTCAAAGGTGCCAAAGATGAAGGCATGAAAACTATCCTTGTTTGTGAAAAGAAGCGAGAAAAACTGTATCGAAGATTCCCATTTATCGATGAATTAATTCTGGTAGACTCTTTTAAAGAGATTTTAGAGCAGAAATGTCAATCAATTTTGGAAGAAAATCAAGCTGTCTTGATACCACACGGTACGTTAATTGCACAAATGAGTTCTGAGGAAATTGAATCTATCAAAACTCCTGTGTTTGGAAACAAATGGATTCTGAGATGGGAATCAGACAGGGAAATGAAAGAAAAACTGATGGTAGAAGCAAAACTTCCAGTACCAAAACCAGTAACAGATCCTAAAGACATTAACAAATTAGTGATTGTCAAAAGACAAGGTGCTGCAGGTGGAAAAGGGTACTTTATGGCAGCAAATGAAGAAGATTACAATACAAAAAGAAATCAATTGATTGCAGATGGAGTCATTTCAAAGGATGAAGCACTTTACATTCAAGAATATGCAGCAGGTGTGCTGGCATATTTGCAATTCTTTTACTCTCCATTAAAAGAAGAGTTGGAGTTTTTTGGTGTTGATCAAAGACATGAATCAGACATCGAAGGTATTGCTAGAATTCCCTCAGAACAACAATTAAAATCAAACAAAGTTCCATCGTTCAACGTAATCGGTAATAGCCCTCTGGTTTTAAGAGAATCACTTTTAGAGGAGGTTTACAACATGGGAGAAAATTTTGTAGAGGCATCAAAGAGAATGGTGTCACCTGGAATGAATGGCCCATTTTGTATAGAGGGTGTTTATAATGAAAATGCAAAATTCACATCTTTTGAGTTTTCAGCAAGAATTGTTGCAGGAACCAATATCTACATGGATGGTTCGCCATATTACTCATTACTGTTTAATGAGTCTATGAGTATGGGGAAAAGAATTGCCCGTGAAATAAAGATGGCATTAGCAAACAATCAGTTAGAAAAAATTACTACCTAAACTGTTCAAGTTTTAAAAAAATCCTCAAGAACACTCACAGTTCTATCAATACTGCAGCTTTCTCAGACTCTTCTAACTCTAACCTGACACCATCCAAAATATGTGAAGGTGAAGTAAGACTAGAGTAGTCCACTAATTTCAGATCATTGAGGAGGTACACTTGAGGTGCAATGTCGGAATGTCGAGATTCTAAGAATTCATCTAATTCTTCTAATACAGAAATCTTTCCACCTTGGAAAATTTTTCCGTTTTTTATAGAAAGTTTCAGTTTGCCATACCTATCTAAAACTAAAATATGATGTTGATTTTTTTTGCTAAATAATTTCTTGACTTCTATATGTCCTGTAAATACAAAATAATGATCAGTTTCATAGCTTAAATCAATCAGATCTACTGAAAGATCAATAATTTCACTAGCTCGTTTTTTGGCATCTTCTAATGTAAAAATATTCTTGGATGTTTCAACACTGTCCAATTCAACATTTCCAACGGCGGTTACACGTAATAGTGATTTTTCTGAAATGTATTTGCTATCGATAACAATAGATTCTGGTACTGCGCCTTTGTCAACTAACATAGCATGTATTTTTTTATGAACTAGAGAAATTCTTTCAGGAGTTGGTTCAATCATAGTTTGTTCTATTTCCTCTTGAAGCATTGAAGATGCAACACCTATAGAAGAAATTACTTCGGCATGTTCTGCAAGTTCATATTTTATTCCTAATTGTTTTGCAACAAAAGGAACTAGTACTGAAGCACCACCGCCACCCCCGATTAATTTAGTGGTTGAAGAATTCATTTTGAATTCTTTTAAAATATTACTAATAGTTTTTGTAATTTCAAATGATGCAGTTTGAATAATAGACATCGCAATTTCATGGTAAGATACACCAACATGTTCTGCAAGTATCTTCAAAGCAATTTTTGCAGATTCTTGATTAGCATGAGAATAATCACCTTCTTCAATCATTCCTAAGGCATTGGCTGCACACGTGTTAGTAATTGCATATGTACCTTGATTACACTCTATAGCAACATATTCTGCCTTATCATGTGGTTTTGGTTTTACCAAAATGATTTTTCCTGTTTTGATATCCTTAGGATCTGCAAAACATGAATATTTCAAACCAGCAATATGGGCACTTCTAGGACCAACATGAGATATTCTGTTTTTGTCCAAACCAACCATGCTTCCTCCTGCAACTCCTAAAATTCTGACATCCATTGAACGAATACATGTAGGATGATCCTTCACAGTGACATATCGAATTTCAGGTTTACCATTTTTTATAATGCATATGTTAGTACTAGTTCCTCCAACTTCAACAAAAATTCCATTTGTTATTTTAAGATGTAAAAGTGCACCTGCAACACTAGCGGCAGGTCCTGAAAGAACAGTAAGAATTGGCTTTCTCTTAAAGGTGTTCATACTGGAAACTCCTCCATCCCCCTTCATTATCATTAATGGTGCAGTAACTCCTGTTTTACGTATTGCATCTTCCACATAATTTGCTACTTGGAATGTTTTAGGTAAAACACTTGCATTAATTGCAGCAGTTAATGTTCGAATTTCTAATCCATAGATACCAGAAATCTCATGAGATGCAGTAGAAGGAAGATTTTGTTTAGTCGATCTATTCATGACAAATAATTCATTTGATGGATCATCTACACCAAATGCTTCTGTTGCAACAATTACTTTTGCTCCTTTATCCTTTAAACGTGAAATTGCTTCTTCGACTTCTTCTTCAGTAATTAAATGAGATGTATCTAGGAATTCATATACAGTTTTGATATCTTGATTAGTGTTGATTGAGGAATCTTGCAAATTAGTTCGTTTTATCACATCTTTTTTAGAAGGGCCCACACCCATGGCTATAATTCCCACTTTTGATGTATCAGATTCTAGTAATGCATTAATTGCTTGTGTAGTGCTGTGTGAAATTAATTCAATTTCATCAATATGAATTCCTGTATCTGCAAGAAGTTTTGTTAATGCAGAAACAATGCCTTCAGAGACTCCTTTTTCAGAAACATGTGTTGTCGGAACAGTTGATTTCCCCAAAATATTTCCGGTTTTTGCATCAATTGCAACTGCTTTGGTAAATGTTCCGCCTACATCAATTCCCACTCTAATTCTTTTTTTAGGTATCACTAGCAATCCCTCTAGATTTTCTCATAGAAGCCAATTGATTTTCTTTTCTAGGTCTCATTATCAAGACATATGTTGATGCAACTAAATAAATCCCAAACAAGATTATCTGGGCAACTATTGTTTCAAGTGTAGGATAAATGCCTGTCATTGCTGCCAAGTTGATATCCAATCTTGGAATTATTCCAATTAGTCCTGTATATGGAATAATTTCAATAATTTGTAATTCACGAATTGCATTACCTAAAAATGCAATTGAAAGATATGCGCCTACGCCCATAGTCAATCCAAATAATGCTCGTAATGGCAGTTTTTTGCCTAATTTTTTCATTATGAAATAAAGAACAAGTAAAGAAGCAATTCCTAAAACAAATCCTAGTCCGACATAAACCTCCATGTATTTTGCAAATCCAGACATTGCTTGATAGAATAGGACAGTTTCAAACCCCTCTCTGTACACAGTAAAGAAAGACAACATGACAAAAACCATAACGCTTCCAGTAGTAGTTGCTTGCCAAACTTTTGCTTTTACAAATTCCATCCATCTTTTATGTTCAATTTTATTCAGAACCCAGAAACTGACATAAAACAAAACAGCGGTCGCAGATAATGCTGCTATTGCCTCAATTAATTCTCTATTAACGCCTGAAATATCAATAATATATGAAGCAATTACCCAAGTAACAGCTGTTGCACCAATTGCTGCCAGAATTCCATAATAGATGTATTTTTTGTATTGAGTATTTCGGGATGCCTCAAGGTATGTGACAATTGCGCCTAAAATCAGAACAGATTCTAAACCTTCTCTGAATATAATTGCAAATGAGGATGTGAAAGCAATTGAAGGGGCCAAAGTACCTGTCCCACTTACAATTCTCTCAGATTCATCAAGATTTCTTTTAATTGCAATAGTTAATTCTTGAATTTGTTCATAATCTGCTTGTTGTTTTATAGAATTTCGAAGTTCAGCAAATTGAAATTCTACTTCTAAAGTAAAATCAGGATCAATAGCACGTAATGGAATTTCAACAAATTCATAGCTATCAAGATAAGCGGTTCTTGCGGATGTATATGCTGATTCATAGTCTCCATTTTCATATTGAATTAGTAATACTTCCAAAGTATCTCGAATGAAATCTATTTCATTTCTTACTCCTGTTTTTGCATCTTCGGAGGCATCACCCATTTCTTTCAAATTTTTATCAGAAAACGCATTAGCTTCAATTGTCAATTCAAAGATATCAGAGTCAGACACTTTTTGTTCGGCCAATTCAAGATCAGGTAAAATGGATTTTTCTATAAAGAGGATAATCCTATCTGAATCTTGTTTATTTTTTATCATCTGACGAAGTTCCTCCCTCATATCAATTTCTAATTTATAAAGAAGTTCTGAATCAACTACTTCGATGTCGGCTTCTAGATATTCAAAATTTTCTAAATATGCTTCTATGGCAAGCTCTTCAGCTCTTTGATAATCACCACCATTCAATGATATTACTAGTTCATCATAGAGTTCATGAATTGTTTGATAAATATTCTGTTTGTCATAAACTACTGTCTCAGTACCATTAAGATCTCTATTAATTGCGGTGATGAGAGTTCCTATAGAAACAAAATCATCTTTATTTTCTAATTTCCATTTTAGTTCATCAAGAAATGATTTCACCTCCAAACTTAATCGGTCATTATAATTAGTTAATTCAAACAAATCGGATGAATGATTTACTAGAATGGTAGAAAGTGAATACGATGAATCATTATTATCAATATATGCAATTTGATATTGTTCGTCAACTATTGTTAATAGTTTAGAAACAACTTTACCAATATTTGGATTTTGTGGATTATAATCTTCTACCAGATCTTGCAAATTAGAAATATCTTGTAGCAAAATAGTTTGTTCAGTTTTTCCAATTTGGCTATGCATGTCTAATAGTATTACATGGATTTCATCAGTAAGTTCAGAATCATATTCTCTTAGATAAGACAAACTATGGGGGAAAATCTCTGAAACAATTTTTGAAATATTCTTGGCATTATCGATATTTCCATCTGTTATGTTTTGTTCAATCAAGGAAACTGAAACCGACAAAAACTCTTTTATGAAAAGTACTTCGGTATCAACATCCGAAGTTTCTGCAAATATTGGCAAATTAGGCACTGACGATGACACTAAAATCATAAAAAATATGATCCTAAAATGCCCACTGGAGATCAATGTAAGAAATCTCTTAACTCAACTTATAAACCAGATTTTCATTCTAAAGGTATAGAATCAGGGTATTTTGATTATTGAAAGATTAAGTTTTTTTGAAAATATAACGACAGTGGTAATGGATACCAGTAAAACAAGCAGTGTAATTGTACCAAATTCTGGAACAATTTTTTCAGCGATAGTTAAATCTTCAAGAATCATATCTACATGAGCATTTACATCTTCAGAAGGCGCCCCAGTCCTGATCATCTCTCTTAATTCTTCCCTTAGATCATGTTCAATTTTTTCCATTAATTCAGGATCATGATATCCTAGATCACCCTCAATGAATTCATAATTATCAAGATATGCAGTAGTTGCAAATTGTAATGCCATATCATTATGTCCTAAAGCATAATGTTCCTTGACATCATTTAACAAATCTTTAATTTTTGCTACATATTCTAAAGAAGTGATTTCCTCAACACCACCATACAATTCAGCTAATTGTGCAACATTATTTTGAGACTTGGCAACAAGGATGCCAATTTCAGATGGATTTCCTTTAGAATCAATAATGGATTTTATTTGGTTTAGATTATTCTTCAAAGCCTCAGTATCGGTATTTGAGATTTCATTGAAAGAATCATAATGAGTCTCAAATAAGGTGATTGCTTTATTCAAAAATACAAGGGTCTCATCATATTCCTCCTGATTAATTATTTTTCCACCATCAACAGCATCAGCATATTCTTCATCTACAAGATTCAATCTATCCCTGATTGCAGATAATGCCAACCCCACACTAGAAAGATCTTGTCCTTCATATTCTCTTACAATTAATTCAACCCCTTCAGTAATCTGAACAAGCTTATTTTTCATTTCAAGGATGCTAGTCTCACTCGATGTAGTTGCAACAGATTCTTCCATTTCATGCAATAATTCTGATGCAGTTTCTTCACCTAATTTTTCAATTACAGATGGGTGTAGTGTTCTATAATAGTATAATCCCTCATAGGTGAATTTTTTAGCACTGGCAACATCTTCTTTCTCTAGTGCACCAACTGCTTCTTCCAGCTCTTCAACTATTTTTAATTTAAAAATTCCCAACAATTCATTTCGTATTACATCTCCATACTCTTCAATTTCATCAGCATCAGCAGTGATCTCTTCAATGGCATGATTAGTTACAAATGATTCTTTTTCAGATATTTTGAATTTTTTTTCCATTACAGAATACCAATTCAAAAGTTGTTCTGAATTTTGTGTTTTTATGGATTGATCAATTTTCAAATATGCTATAGTGTAAATGGTCTTATCTACAATTTGTCGGTTTAATTCAGCCATAGAAACATCACCAGAATTGAGATTAGAAATAATATCTGAAAATGCATTTTCAATCAAAGTGTTGCTTGCAGGATCTGATTCTAATGCGGCTTGTTTGAAATTATTTTCATATATTGACTTTGCTTGATTTACTTTATCTAGTGCATCGTTAATCTGAGATGATTTTTCAGCATCAGAAAGTAATGACTTGATTGATGCCCATTCTTCACCCAATGTAAATGAATAACCTGGAGGAATTCCAGAAATCAATAAACTAATCACGGCTATTCCCAAAATAATTTTTAAGTTATTCACACCTCTTCAAAAGATGATTATGTATTAGAACTATTATTAGATTCCATTATCTTATTCTAAATCGTTAGAACATTAATCATTAGTGTTTTTGTTAGGATATAAATTCAAAACAGGTTCAAGTTCAGTCAACGTGATTTCAACTTTTCCAATACGACTTTTGTATTGTTTTATTTTTTTGCCCTCTCCAGATATTATGAATTGATCAACTTCAATTAGGGCAAGATCCTCCAAGTTAGAAAGTGTTTTGTATACTGTAGATAGTGATATGCTTAATTCTTTAGAAAGTTGAGTTGCATCTTTTGGAGTATCTTTAACAGAAAACAATACTGCTCGTGTACAAACATTACTAAGAGATTCAATAATTTTTTGAGTTATGTCAAATTCAGATAATTGAATGATGTTAGGTTTTGACATTAAACCCACTCAGTTTGAGACTAATGTAAGTGTAGGCTCAGGTTTTCTAATAGAGATATCTGCTTTACTTATTCTGCTTCGGTAAACTTTGTATTTTCTACCTTTATCAGATAACAGCCATTTTTCAACTTCAATTAATGTAAGCTCTTCAAGATCTCCTAATTTTTTGTAAACGGAGCTAAGAGGAATTTTGAGTTTAACGGAAAGTTCTGCAGCTGTATTGCCTTTTTTAATTATGGAAAACAAAATTGCTCTAGATTCAGAATCTGCCAACGCTTCAATTACTTTTTGAGTAATATCATATTTTTTCAATTGTGGCAAAGTTATTCTTCTTGACATGCAAATATCAAAAATTATTTTCAGGTATTTAAACGAGATGTTTCCGTTCTCATTCTAAAGAATTAGAACATTCAATTATAATGAGGTGTTGTTTCTTTATGAGATTCAAATCGATTCCACAAGAATCCAAGAATGACACCTATTGATACCCAAAATGAAGTAACACCCAGTGCAGACATCAATCTAAACTCATTAACCAGACTCATGGAGGCAGTAATTTCATCTGGATTTTCTGGCATTACAAAAAAAACCGCAGAAATGAAAACAGCGTAACCAATTAAAGATACAAGTTTTTTCTTGTTTTGAAATTTCTTTGACAATTTGTAAAAAACAACTGCACCAATTCCAGATATTGCTATAAAAGAAAGATACAGAATTGCTCTTATCACTACAGTTTCACTGTCACCCACCGTAGGTGGATTTGCAGGATATTTGAGAAATGGAATTATGTAAATAGTAAACCACATAACTCCAGCTAATACTAGTGCCTTTTTGCGGTCATTATTTCCAGGCAATGAATTTCGAGATAATGCAAATACAATTCCAAATAATGCACCTACAGATATTCCCAGAATCACTCCAGCAAGTATCTGCCCACTTTTTTGCCAAACTCGATACCCTTCATATTCTACCCAAAATTCTGGCGTATCTTCCTCATCGCCAGTTGCAAAAAGATTTTGATTTTCAATTCCGATGGCTTGATCAAGATAGGGTTCAACAATTGCAAAATTAACTGTTCCGTGAATGAATCCTGCAAAAGCCCCAGAAATTAATACGATTATAATAAAAAGAGATGTTTTCATGAAAATGAACTCCTAGTGACAAGGAAAACCTGCTGCATGCCTCATATCATGAGTGAGTTCATGGATGTAAAGATCAGTAAAGGCTTGATCACCATAAACTAAACTAAAGATGTGTCCTTGATCAAATCCTACAACAAATAATCCTGCTGCAAAGATTATAGCTAGCGCAACTATTGCTAGTTTTGAAATACCAGTCTTGGACACATTAATTTGTCTTGATTCAGACATGAATCAAAGCAACATCTGAATCTATTTAAGCACTTGGATAATTTGTCCAATTTATAAATAATTTAGACTAGATATTTGATCAGAAAAGATTTGAAAAAAAATATTCAAATTTTACAAAACATCGTTTCAAGGAAAGGATCAAGTAAAGTTCTAACATTTAGCATACCACATGTATTCAAAGCACTTCAGTTATTATCAAAAGAGAAATTTGTCAGCAGGGCAACATTTGCAAAAGAGATTCATTTAGGTGAAGGTGCAGTTAAAACCCTAATTTCACATCTAAAGGAAGCAAAAATGATAGAGACTACAAAATCAGGAAGCTTCCTTACGGAGAAAGGTGAAAAGATATCTAAACAAATTCAACAGGTCATTCCAAATGAATGTAAAATTAAAAAATGCGATTTAGTTATCGGGAAAAATAATCATGCAATAATTCTAAAAAACTATGATTTTTCAATTAAATCGGGTTTAGAGCAAAGAGATTATGCTGTTTTGTATGGTTCCTCAGGATGTACAACAATTTTGTTTAAGGAGAACAGATTTGTTTTTCCTGGAGACAATAGAGATTGTTTTAGAAAAGATGAAAAAACGAAAAAACACATTTTAGAAAATCTGGCCCCAGAAGAAGGAGACGTAATAATTATTTCATCATCAGACGATCCTTTTGTTGCAGAAATTTCTGCAAAGAATTCTGCATTGTGGACTTTGGCTACGAATTAGCGAAGATATTTAGTTGCAGAAATGTTTCTCAAAATATGACAAAACTCTATCTGTTAGCAATTCCTGTAATTATAGGAATTATCACAGGAATGTTAATGGTATTTTTTCCTGAAACTGAAAACGATTCAAAATTATTCACAATTTCAAAATTGATCAATAATGGCTCACCAATAATGGGGGAATCCAATGCACCAATAACAATTTTAGAATGGGGTGATTATCAATGTACTTTTTGTTACAAATTTCATGAAAATACATTAGGTATTATCAATGAAGATTTTATCAAAACAGGCAAAGTAAAACTAGTTTTCAAAGATTTTCCACTAAATGGTCCTGATTCATTTTTAGCTGCAGAGGCAGCATATTGTGCAAATGATCAAGGAAAATATTGGATGTACCATGATGAGTTGTATAAAAATTGGGGTGGAGAAAGAACAGGATGGATTACAAGAGAATCTCTTGATAAATTTGCGGTTTCAACCAATTTAGATGTAAAAGAATTTAACAAATGTCTAGATGATGAAAAATACCAAGAAAAAGTCATTGCTCTGCACGAATTTGGAAAAGAGATAGGGATTGATGCAACACCATCATTTTTGGTATTCAATGATCAAAAAATAATCAAAATTAGAGGGAATCAACCACTCGAAGTATTTCTAAAAACATTTGATGAATTATAATTTGGAAAAAAAGTCAGAATGAATACAATCAAAATTAATATTCGCATGATCTGGAGTAAGCACGAATGAAGAAAATTGACGTAGAAAAACAAGATTCAGTTAAACTCTATAAAATTAGAAAAACATTAGAAGAATTATCAAAAAAATCTGGAAGAGGAACTGAACTAATTACAGTATACATTCCTAAAGGAAAGCAACTTCACGAAATTATTGGCTCGCTTCAGCAAGAGCAAGGAACTGCTGATAATATCAAATCAGATCTTACAAGATCACACGTAGTTGATTCGTTAGGTAAAGTTGTTCAGAGATTAAAAATGTACAAAAAAACACCAGAAAAAGGATTAGTAGTTTTTTGTGGAGCGTTACCGCCAGAAGGCGGAGGTCCACTAGGAAGTGAAGTTGTGACAGTCTGGGAGATTGAACCACCAAAAGATCTGAATCAGTATTTGTATCGATGTGATGATCATTTTCATGTAGATATCCTAAAGGACATGCTAAAAGATGACAATCTAATCGGATTCTTGGCAATTGATGCAAAAGATGCGGGGTGGGGATTGTTGCACGGAGACAAAATAGAAGTTTTAGCTCAAACAGGCTCAGGAGTTGCAGGAAAGCACAGACAAGGAGGACAGTCTGCAAAAAGATTTCAAAAACTCAGAGAGATGGAACTAACATATTATTTTAACAGAGTTGCTGAAACTACTAGAGAATACTTCATTGATATTTATCCAATCAAAGGATTGGTAATTTCAGGCCCAGGTCCAACAAAAGAGGATTTCATTAATGGAAACTATCTTGAATACAGATTACAAAACATGATCATCAACACAATCGATGCATCATATTCAGGGGCCGAAGGAATTAGAGAAGCTTTTGCAAAATCATCAGACATTCTAGGGGACTTTAGGATGGTAGAAGAAAAAAGATTAGTAGAAGATTTGTTTAGAGAGATAAACACAAATTCAGGAAAAGGATCATATGGATTACAAGAAGTAGTAGAATATCTAAAAAACAATGTTGTTAAGGTTGTACTAATTACAGATAACACGAATTTGCACAGAGTGGAAGGGAGATGTAAAAGATGTAAACACTTTCAAGAAGAAATTGTGGAAAGACCACAAGTCATTCCTAAAAAAACAGAATTTGCAAATAATCCTTGTCCAGGATGTAATGCGATGGAAGTAGAAGTAAACGAACAAGACATTGTAGATTACCTAGAATTGTTGGCTGCAAAGACGGGTTCTCAGTTAGAAGTTATTTCAGGAAGTGCAGAACATGGCAATATGCTTGCAAGTTTGGGAAAAATTGGTGCAATTTTGAGATATAATCCAGGTCACGGTTAACTAGTGAACTACCACTCGTTAAAGCATCGTGGCTTCTTCCTGCTTCATCGAGCCTCAAAGTTGCTTTCGCAGACGTTTGTGGCTCTCGCATCCCTTGGTCGGGGATTGTCTTTTCAGACTCAGGCGTTTGTATTTTGATGATTCCCACAGTTCCTGTGGTATCATATGTCATTGGTTTTCTTACACGCATATTGTATTTGGATATTTGATTGTGTTTTGCTTTGAGTTGTGGCGTGTTCGCTTTCATTCCAACCCTGAAGGGTTTGGGTTTTCCCGCCCACATTCCATAAAACTACGAATATTTTTTGAAAGCTCAACAAGTTCACTTTCGCTTGAAATTTGTCGTTTAGTCCAAACTGTCCCTTTGTTATTATATCTTGGAATAATGTGTATGTGAACATGAGGAATAATCTGTTTTGCAGCCCTACCATTATTTTGACCTAGACTAAATGCATCAGCACCTGTTGCTTTTAAAATAGCATTTGCAATTTTTGGAACAAGTGAAAAGATTTTTCCCACATCTTCTGAATCCATATCAGTAATTCTTTCATGATGAGTTCTAGGAATAATCAAACTATGACCTATATCAATTGGATATTTATCTAAAAACGCAATATGAGAATCATCTTCATAGAGTAAATGTCCATCTCTTTTTCCATTCAAGATGTCACAAAAAATACAACCCATAATGATCAGCATTTTGTGATTTTATTTATTGTTTTTATCGAATGGAATCTATGTAGATTGAGCATAGTTTGGTTCTCATAAGGTAGATTTTACAATTTAATGTTAAACCGCACACACATTATTGATAAGGATAATCAAAAATAACACGTATCGCCTGAATGTGAGAAAAACATGCCACCCCTGTTAATAAAGACCCTTGAGGGAACTTGTCAAGTTAGTTCAAGGCCCTTAATTTAAGTTCGAGTTACGACCTTGCAGGCAACATAAGATAATTATTTACATTTTATATCAAAAACATTAAATTATTTAAATAATAATTAATTATCTTGATATAGAATAAGAGATGATGAAAATGACCAAACTAATCATGACCGAAAGTGAAATCAAATGTATGAGCACTATAAGCACAGAGGGAGTCACTACCACAATCTATCTTGCAGATAAAACCAAGATCTTAGCACCTATGATAGGCAAGACTTTGGCATCACTTGAAGAAAAAGGATTTGTCAACATATCCAGATCAGGAAAGACAAAGAAAATAGCATTATCCGATTCAAAACACGCCCTCCTCTTCAGAGACATGTCATTAGAATTCAAACACATAAAATTTGAAAAGTATCTGTCTGGTTCTGTTTTAGAGGTTCTATCAGCAATTGGTTTTTTGAAACTTGCAACAATAAAAGAAATTCACCAAAACTGCAACGTATCAGAACCATCTGCTGCAAGAACCATATCAAAATTAAGAAAACTAGGGGTCGTACAGAAGAGAGAGGAAGGATACAGTATTTCTCAGAGATTTGAAAGATTGAAAGACTTTGTGATAGAATTCAGACACTATATGAATACAAAGTCTGCAAAGAATTTCAGCAAGGACTATGTGATACTATGGGAGCAAAACGACGTGTTCATAATAGAAAGTAGCACAAAAAAAGGAGATGAGGGAAACTTTCATCTAACTGGCCCTTCAGTTTTTGGAAAATTTGGAATAAAATTATTCATGACATCATCATATCATTATCATTCTCCAAGAGAAAAACAGAGAGGGCTTGAAAAATCCATAATACACACATTCTTGATACCATTGTCGCAAAGAGTAGTTTTGCCTGTTTTGCTTGTTTGGAAGAAGAATGAGAAAAAAATGAATAAAAAGTATCTGTATAACACAGCAGAAAAATATGGAACAAAGAATCGTATAGATGAAGTATACAAGTATTTTGAAACTAAAGGAGCATACAAGCCAGAGTATTTTCCAACATGGAAAGAGTTTGCATCTAAAGCCAAAGAATATGGATTAAGAGTATGAGTGATAGAAACAGATTCGGTGAAGAAGAGCTTGTAGATGCGTTAGATAGCATAGGATCAAAACTTGCAAAGAAAGCAAGAGTCAACATGATAGGAGGCTGCTCCATGACATTCCGTGGTACTAAAGCAGCTACCAAGGACATAGACATTGTTGTCAAATCAACCGACGAGGTAAAAACACTGGTCAAAGCAATGAAGGCGGTAGGATTTGAGAATGTCAAGGACATTGGAAGTGATTACAGAAGTCTTGGTGCCTGGATGGTAATGGAGCGTCCTGACGGGATGCGGTTTGACATTTTCGACAGGATAGTATGCAATGCCTTGGAGATAAGCGACACCATGGAATCAAGGGCTGAGTTTTACAAGGAATTTGGAAATCTTAAGGTCTATCTTATGTCACCGGAAGACATCCTTCTTTTCAAGGGAATTACAGAAAGGCTAGATGATCTTGAGGACATGAGAATATTGGCAGAAGGTGGAATAGACTGGAAGACAGTGGAAAGTGAGTGTTTTTCTCAAAAGCAAGCAGGAAGATGGGCAGATGCTCTTGCAAGTAAGTTATTGGAATTAAAGTCAGAATACGGCATTGATTCACCCATCATAAAGACAATGGCAGAGCACGGCAACGTCTACGTTCTTGAGGTTGCATTCTCAAAAGTAATCGGAGAGAAAGAAATGACAACAGATGAAATCATAGAAGAAGTGAAGAAAAAGTACAACTATTCGGCGTCTTGGACAAGAAAACAATTGAAAGTACTTGAAGAGAGAAATTTTGTGACAAGAAAAATAATCGGAAAACCCCACCTATATTCAATAAACAAGAAAGGTAACTAGCATTCGATTTTGTTAATTTTCTTCTAGAAAGGAGATTGATGACTTTAGTTTATCAAGAAATTCAGCGTTGGAATTTGAAACTCTAGCCAGCAGGAGAAGCTTTCAGTTCCATTTTCAAAGATACACGTATGGCCTTCCCTGTCTTCGAATGATTAATTAGGGCAATTTTCAAACGCAAAACATCCTATGGGTCGAAAAGAAAGAAGAGAGCGTGAACAAAAACGAGACAATTACGCTACTAGGCATTCAGCAGAAAAAAGAAAACAGACGCTCATTGCAGTTGGAGTGTTATCTGTTATTGCAGTTATTGTAGGATATGCCGGATGGATATTTGTCAATATGACAGACAACGTACCAGGCGGTCCAGAAAATGCAGGTGCATTAGGCAGTGAACATGCACATGCAGGAATTATTGTTTCGATTTTTGGTGATGAATTTGATTTTTCAGCTCCTGCTTATCAAATAAAATCAAGTTGGATTCATTTTGAAGGAAGAGATGGGACTACAATCCACAAACATGCAACAGGAGTGACATTAGGATATCTATTTGACACGCTATCTCTAGGTCTAGATGATCAATGCTTTGTATTCCAAGATGGAAGAAGTTTCTGTACGAATGAGGATTACAAACTAGTATTCTACGTAAACGGAGAACAACTGCCAGATATTAGAGATCTTGAAATCCAAGAAGACGACAAAATTCTAATCGCATATGGTGCTGAGACCCCTGAAGAAATAGATGCGCTTTTGCTAAAATTAGAAAACAGAGAATTAGCCAAGTAGATCTTTCGGATTATTCTTTTGTTGTAAATTGAGCCATTTTATCAAAGAACATGTAATATCCACATTTAGTACAACGCAATACAGTGAGTTCGGTTGTAAGAAATTCCTTATCTTCAAATCGCCCACTTAATTTTACATTTTCTCCGGCTATTGCTGCTTTGTTACTTTTACAAACGGGGCATTCTAATGCTTTTTGTTCCACAAATTTCTCAAAAACGTTTACAATTTAAACTCAATGAAATTTTTTCAATTAATATTCTCAACAAAGTCTAAATTATGCCAATGGTGGTTTTTACATATCATGGAAATTTCTAGCAAAAATGTCGTAGAAGGAACTGCTCGAGCACCCCAAAGAGCAATGTACAAAGCTATGGGACTAAATGATGATGATTTATCTAAACAATTTATCGGTGTGTGTCATACAGGAAACGAAGCAACACCATGTAACATCCATCTTCCAAGATTAGCTCTGAAAGCAAAAGAAGGTGTAACAGCTGCAGGTGCAACACCTAGAGAATTTTCAACCATTGCAGTTAGTGATGGAATTGCAATGGGTCATGAAGGAATGAAATCATCACTGGTATCACGTGAAGTTATTGCAGATTCAATTGAATTGATGGTCAGAGCACATCAATATGATGCACTAGTGGGAATTGCAGGATGTGATAAAAGTTTGCCTGGTACAATGATGGCAATGGCCAGACTAAATGTTCCATCCGTATTTGTTTATGGAGGAACTATCATGCCAGGAATGCTTGACGGACAGGAACTAACAATAGTTGATGTGTATGAGGCAGTTGGCGCATATGACTCTGGACAATTATCTCTTGAATCACTAAAAAATATTGAAAACACAGCATGTCCAAATTCTGGCTCTTGTGGAGGAATGTTTACTGCAAATACAATGGCATCAATTTCTGAAGCAATAGGACTTGCATTACCTGGAAGTGCCAGTCCACCTGCAGAAGATAATAGACGAGACAAGATGGTGTACGACACGGGAGTTGCATGTGCAAAATTGTTAGAGATGAATATTAGACCTAAAGAGATTTTGAGTTTTGAAGCATTTGAAAATGCGATAACTATGTTGAATTCTGTTGGTGGATCAACTAATGGAATTTTACATTTGCTTGCACTTGCAAATGAAGTAAATATTGATTTGACATATGATGATTTTGAGAGAATAAGAAAGAAAACACCTCATTTAGCAGACATGAAGCCTGGAGGAAATTATGTAATGAATTCACTTGACAAGATTGGTGGAATTCCATTTGTATTAAAAAAACTGCTTGCAAAAGGATTGTTAAATGAAAATTGCATGACAGTTACAGGAAAAACAATCAAAGAAAATCTTATGTCAATTACGATTCCGGATGTAGAACAACATATTGTCAGATCCGTTGAAAATCCACTTCATCAAGTAGGAACTGCAGTAGTTCTCAAAGGAAGCCTAGCTCCAGATGGAGCAGTAATCAAAACTGCCGGAGTAGAGATGACAAAATTCACTGGAAAGGCACGTGTCTTTGATAGAGAAGAATATGCATTTGATGCCGTTGCAAAAGGCGAAATAGATGAAGGGCAAGTAGTGGTAATCAGATATGAAGGGCCTAAAGGAGGTCCAGGAATGAGGGAGATGTTGGCAACAACTGCAGCACTTGTGGGACAAGGATTAGGCAAAAAAGTTGCAATGGTAACTGATGGACGATTTTCTGGAGGAACCCGTGGATTCATGGTGGGACATGTTGCACCAGAAGCATATGTTGGCGGTCCAATTGCCCTAGTAAAAAATGATGATGAAATTACAATAGATACAGAAACCAACATAATTGATCTTCATATATCACAAGAAGAGCTGGAAGCTAGAAGAAAGCAATGGAATAAACCTGCACCAAACTATACCTATGGAGCACTTGCCAAATACGCATCATTGGTAGGCTCTGCAGCACAAGGTGCAATTACAAAGCCAATTCTGTAAAACATCTATCTAATAAAATTAAATTTCTTGTTCTAGTTTATTCCAATCAATTTTCTTTTGTTGTTCAACATAGATTTTTAATAATACTGTCCATGCTTTTTGAAAGTCTAATGAAAATTTCTTAAATCCAGATGCACTTGCCAACGAAATTTTGTTTTTTGGATTATATCTTACTTCGTCTAAAGAAATACAATGGGTAGTGTCATTTCTTACTTCAAATAATCGTGACATCACTCTAGTAAATTCAGGGCCGAAGACTTTCCAATCCAGAAATGTTCGAATTTTTCTATTAATTGGAACTAAATTTAACAAGTAAAGAAGTTCAGTGCTATCACTTTGATTAGAATATCTTATTATTCTTAATCGGATTATTTCATCAAATAAAAAAGCCATTTTTGAGAATGCAGATAAAACACTGTCTCTGTTTTTTGATATTATTAATTTTGAATCAAACCCCTTTTTGATTAAACCGTCATTTAGAAAATAATGCTTGTCCTTGTCAATAACATATAGTCTGATATTTGGAGATATTTTTTTTCTCTTGATACTAGCAATGTATTTTGGGAGGCTCATGAACCAAAGATAAAACAATAATCAATTAAGGATTTTGAAGATTTTCAGAAAAGTAATGATCAATTTGTTCACAAGGTTTATAGATCAGCGATCAACAATTATTCATAGAGACAACAGGAAAGAAAAATAACATTATGCTATAAAATTACTATTGTCTACGATAGATAGATATCTTCATGTAGTTATTTGATGACAGAAAAAGATTTTTTTATCCATCAAAGAATTATTTTGAATTCCCACGGTCCTTCTAAAATAGCAAATCTATGATTAGAAGAAGACATAGTTCTCATATTTGGAGGAGTTGGCAAAAATTGCAGAGTCCATTAGTTTTCAAGAGCATGAATAGTTGAATCTATCATAATCCACACATCATAGTTCAAACTTGTATGGGTTTGAATTGATCATGGTTTTCCTAGATCTTTTTTGTTTTTCAGTTCTTTGTAAAATCTATTCATTCTTGAAATCAAATCATCAAATTCTTCCTTATCCAAGTCTTCTAATCTCCAAAACTGATGTAGTATGAATTGTCTTTTGGCACTAATGTCTCCCTCCTCTGGAAACGATATCTTACTCTCCTGTATGTGAAATATTGTTTTCTGAGTTACTATTACTGCCTCCATATTGTCATCAATACATGGAATAACACTAGCTACTTGAAATGTCAACCTTCCTCCAAAGTATGGTACCATGATATTTTGCTGCAAAATAAGCGGAACACTTTCCAAAGCATCGGCAAGATAATCTTCATTAATTGCTGGGATGGATTCGGTTGGAATCACAGTTATTGTCTCTGCCTTTGCTGTCTTAATTTTTCGAAGAAACACCTGATTTCCAATTTCAGTTTTACAGTTGTTTCGAATAAGACCATCAAATCGTATTATCTTTTTATTCTCATCTGCAGGATATAGTGGTGCACATTTTGCAACTGCCTTTTGTTTTCCTGAAATTTCAATAATATCTCCGATTGTAATGGACATAGTATCCATAGTGTTTTGATCTATTCTTGCAATCCCTCTTCCTATGTCTCTAGTATACGCCTCTAATACTTTGAAATCCAAGTCATTATTTTTCATTTTCTAACTAAAAGTCATACCTGATATTCATAAGTGGTTCTAATCTTTTGTAGCGAATCCATACAGATTTGAACCAGTACTGTATATAGATTTATTGAAATGTACATGAAATGTGAATCAAACCCATATCCAAACAAACTGAATCACCAGTTTCAGTTATCTTAGATTCACATTCGGGTGTAACATCCCATGAAATTTTAGTACCCCCAACACGTTCACAAATATCAAAAATACCATCACAATAATTTCCATTCTCATTCCATTGACCACCATTCATTTTACAAACTATGTCTGCATCAACTTGAGGATATGAAAAATAATTCATCCATAAATCAGGAATTGCGATAACAAGTAAGAGAGAGAAAATTATGAACATACTCAAGATAATCAAAAGCCTAGTTTTCATTTATTTTCCCAATACCATTTTTGTTCATAATGTTCTTTTTTGGAGGATGTGTTTTCATAAAGTGTTTCTGTAATCTAATCTCAGTATCAAATGTCATAGTATATTTTTCACATTTGAAAGATTTAGTTTTCATATTTTTCCCCAATTACATCACTGAAGCGATTCAGTCACTAAGATCAATTCGTCTAATGGCAAAGTTGTTTTAAGCATATAGGAAACTCCAGATTCATCATTGAATTTAATTTTAGTTTCTGTAGAAGTAGATGTTTGAATGGAGGTTCCATCTGGAAAATCTACGATTTGTATGCCACAATCAGGGCAGGAATCAACTGCGTATGCCAACATTCCATTAATTCTTATCAATTGTGGATTTAGGGAAGGATTGTTTTCCATTACATCATCATATGTTTCCTGAATCCTCTGTTCTGCGGTACCAAGAGTTTCAAATTTTTCTTCTCCAACAAGATTTCTTTCATCGGTTTGAAGAATGAAAATTGCACCATCCTCAATGTACATATGCATTTTTCCTATCCACTTATCAGATACATCCTTGTTGTGAATTAGGATGTAAGATTCGTATGGCATGCCAGACATTGAACATTTGATCGAATAGCCTTCAGGCAAGTAAGCAGGTACTTTGAAAAATGGTGCTATGTCTTTGCTCTGATCTAATGTCATGCAGCTTCGATTAATTTCTGAATTAGATTCAATATCATACCTAAAAGTATCATTAGAGTTTGAATAAAATAAGCGAGATTGTTCTAACAGAAACGGAAATGACATTGCCAAGCCAATAATTATTGGAATTAAAATCAAAAGCCTAGTTTTCATATTCAAACACACATGCTAACCTGTAAACTCCACGATCAAGACACAATCCAGTACAAGGCAGGAAAATATTCATCGCAACAGATACTCCGTTTACATCTTGACACATTTCCCAAATACCTTCACAATCGTGATAAGTATAATTCCAAACACCACCGTTTGATTCACACTTGTTTACAAATATTTTATCATCAAGCATTGCATTCAAATCAATTTGTTGAAAACCTAAGGGTTCTGCAGTTCTGTAAATTGGTATGAGTGTAGAGTTTTTAGGCAATATAATTCCTGCACTAGGATATACTTTCCACCCATAATGTTTTCCTCTTTTAAATCCATTTCCAAAGACTATTTCTTCAAGAGAATAACACTGATCAAACAATTCTTCATTTACAGAATTACAGTAAAGATCATCAGTGTTACGTACTAGTCTCAAAGAATTCCAATCATCTGTTGACTTCCAAAGTTTTTTTGTTTCAGATTCAGCAGTCCATCCTCTGTTGATTAATTTTAAAATGGTTTGTTCTTTTACACAAGCAGAAGAACCATCATATTTTTGGATTAATAACAAGTTACTGTTGCACATTACATCATATGATTCAAGTCCCAAATTGATTTGTTTCAATGGAGCAATTATTTTGGTACTGTTTGATTTCATCAATCCTAATGGAGTTACTTCATCATGGATACTTGTTCTAAATGCTTTTACTGTAAATGATTCTGCAGTATCCCACAATATTCCTTGTCTGGTAACGTTAAGAGAAAAATATCCAGTTTGATTTGTAATTAGTTGCGAAACAAATATTGGCTTATCCAATTCATTTTTTATCAATATTGAAATTCTTTGATCATCTTTGTAGTTCAGGATAGTTCCTGAAATGATTAAATTAATATCATTTTGAGTCTGAATTTCAATTGGAATCTCTTCTGCAAATACAATTCCTGTAAACCCGATTAGAATTAAGAGGATTGCAAAATATTTCATAATACAACTAGAGAAATTATAGGAAACTCATAGTGTTCTAATGATTAGTAGTGAATCTATACAGGTCCACCCTCTTAATCGGACAGATTTGTGGTTGATTCAGAGAAGATATGCTAGAACAAATCCCCCAATTCCTATCGCAACACTTGCAATTCCTATTGCACATGTCTTCTTTTCACAGGAACATGGTTCTGTATCTGATTGCTCTGTGCTGTCTTTGAGTATGTTTTCATTTATCATTTGGCTCATATCATTTGGTTGTAATGTTTTGTAAATAAGAATTTGCTACAATCAGGATTGAACCAAAGGTTATAAGCAAATCCGACTAAACCACATAATCCATGAACACGGACAAAAAAATTACAGACAGACAAACTCATGCCGAATATACAAAAAACAGAGTGCAGATTTTTCCAACAGACGATGACAGATTAAAACTTTTAGGTGAAATTTTTAGCAATGAATCAAGCAGAAAAATTTTGACTCTTCTATTAGAAAGAGAATTGACCATAATGAATATCTCAAAAGTATCAGGACTTTCACCCAATCTGGTTATCCATCACTTAAAGAAAATGATTGATTCAGACATTGTCATCATAACAAAAGAATCCAAAAACAGCAGAGGTCGTCCTTTGAGGTCTTATCGTGCAAAGCCTGCCATAGTTATTCTATCAAAAGATGCAGCAAATCGTGCTATCAAAAGCAAGTCATTGCAACACATACTAGGTAAAATTACCAGATTTGCATCTGTTGTATTGGCAGGAGTGTTCACTTGGATTCTTGCAAGCTCATCGAATCACACACTTGATTCTGCATTCAAGTACCCGCGTCCTACGCTACCTCCATACATGACTCCAATAGAACCACAGTCAGGAGATTTTGTTTTTGCAGTTGTAATGACAGCAAGTGTAATAGTTGCAGGACTTGTGATTCCTTACATCATTAAACAAATCAGAAAATGAAAACTAGAGTTCAAACTCACACAGGTTTGAACTGTATTGTACTAAATCTAATAGTTTCATAAAACATAGATGAACTTATGAATACAGTATTAGGGACTTAGTCAAACAATGAATAATAAAATAAAAAAAATTGGTTGTTCTGTAGGTATTAGCCTTCACTTATTTTTATTGAACACTATTTTTATGGTTGGAGAAGGGATTCTTTTCGGTATCAGATACTTTGATGAGGTAATTCGAACATTTACTGGAATTGAGATTATTATTTCAATAGCCTCTATGATTTTGATTTTCAAAGATAAACAAATTGGATTTATCTTATTGGCAATATCTATTTTAAGCACATACATCATTCAATTTGGACATCGTATGCTTTGGTGGCCATGTGAATATTGCAGATTATAAGTTCAAATCCTAATAGGTTTGAACTTCGTACTCTTACTATGATTACGAATAATAAATAAAAAAATTCGGATCTTACTGAACTATTTAGAGAAACCCATAAAAACAAAACCCCTTCCACTTTCAATAAATGGAAGAAAAAGATAATTCGATTATTTTTAGATCATATGGCTTTGAAAATGATGACCGGTGTAAAACCATTGTAAAAATTGAATCAGATTACATGGATAGATTGGGAATTAAAGAAGGCGATATTGTTAAGGTTACAGGTAAAGATAGTGCCATGGCATTTTGTTTTTCATTAAACCAAGAAGAACTTGAAAAAGCAGAATCACAAGATCTTCCAATAGAGTATTTGAATCCAGACCATGAGGAGATTGAATACCCACGAGTCATCATGAGCAGTCCCGTACACTGTAATGCATGTCCATCAGGACGATTAAGATTAATAAAATTGGAAAAACTCTCTACTAGTGATTTCAAAAACCAAATTCCAGAGGCCAATATTGTTACATTTGGAACAATGAAATTTGCAGAAAATGCAATGCCAGGATATAAAGACAATATTGATTTTTCATCCTTGTTTGGACAAATAGTAAAAAAACAAGAAAGAGTCAACACATCATTTTTCCCTGACTTTGCACAAAAACACCAACGAACTTCTAGAGGTGGACGTTCCCATCCTCCAAATTTTTCATCCATAATTATTAATGTAAAACCAGAAGACCATAATTTTTGGCTTGTCACAAAAAATACAAAATTTGAATTTCAAGACATTCCCATGGATGAGTTTAAAGGTAAAGCAACCAAACCTGAGGCTTTATCTTTTCTTAAGACAATTCCAATTCCACACAAGTTCCATGTACTGGATACTGAAATTGTTTTCACATCCTTAGAAGTTTTTGAAAATACCATGAAGCTTCGATGGTATTCCTTTCAAAGAATAAAGCTACCAGAAAATATTTTTTCAAATCCTTCAAAGGCAAATGAGATAACCATGCAGATGAGTCACGAGTCAGCTGAATTAACAATTGAAATTAGAGATGATCTTGGAAATGTCTATGCAGATGGACTTTCTATTGGGGGTGGAGGAAGTAGTGGTCCTGATCCTACTACAAATGAAATGATTTTGGATCATTCGGGAGAATATAGATTCCACTCAACACTGAATCCTAAAGCAAAAGAGATTTCAATTATTGTAAAAGAGATAATGTGGATAAAAAGAAATCGTAGAGATATGCCAACTCCTACGACTCCTCCAAATATGGGACAAATGACTGAGTCTCACCCTACACTCTCAGTATTAGAGGGCCCATGGGAATTCAAAATTATTCTTTGATAATTTAGATGGGATAAATTCCAAAATCAGGCGTTCTGTATTTTCATAATCTTCTATAATATTATGAGGCTCAAATCCTAATGGGTTTGAACTGTGCAAATTCATATTCATCAACCATACGAAACTACTGATTTCTATTGTTAAATACAATAAATCACAATATTTTATGATGTATTTTTGGTTTGATTGGATAAAGCCCGAGTTTAAATTAATCGAATCAAATCCGATAGACCGCAAAAAGGAAATTGAAAAGATAAAAAATCTTAGAAAAATAATGATGGTTACCGCAATACCGCTTTGGATTTTTTCTGCGGCTTTACTAATACCTGTTTTAATGGATTATTATAGATTAGATGAACCTACGTCTGTAGATTTTCAAAATAACTATTTTGTAATTGGAATGATTTCAGGATGTCTTGGAATTGTTGTCATGATGATTGGTATCACTCGGTTATTTACAATACAGCAAACTTTGTATATGGATTATTCTGTACAAAAGCAGCCACAATTATCCTAGACCACATACTGTTGGATAGTAAAGGGTCTACACAGTATAATTCAAATCCTAATGGATTTGGTGTAGTTGATTTTTACGGGTTTGAACTTTAGTATTTACATCCAAGTCATTCTTACCGTAATGGAATCATCTGCTTCTCAGATTCACATTGAAGGAACATTTGAGTACCAATGATTTGTACACCAGTACATGTTGTTTCAATGTTACCAACAAATACTCCTTTGAATCTATCGCGTGAAATATCTAGTTTGTAATGAATACTGCAAGAAACTTTTTTGCATACTTCAGTCCACTACAGGTTTTCTATCCCTAAAACATCATAGTATGCCTTTGGAATCATCTGCTGACCTTTAAAAAGAACATTGTTTATAGCAGTATCTAAAACGTAAGTTTTTGCCCAATCATCATCACTTCTAATTGAACGCCCAAATCCTTGCAATATCTTTATGAGAGTTTGAGATGTATACCATAAAGGAAATTTATTCATTTTTGCCCTAGTTCTCTTTTCAGTATAGTTTGGATAAGGCACCTTTGCAATGATTTGGAATCTTGATAAATCATCCTTTAGATCAACTCCCTCCCAAAGTGATGACGACAACAATACGCCGGTGGGATCAGTGGCATGCTCTGAAATTATATCATCCTGTGATTTTCCATCCTTGTTTCTGCTATGACAAATTCTAATTCTTGAAGAATTTTTTGGGGAAAGGTGTTGAAGAATTTTTCGACATCTCGGAATAGAGGATGTCAATATTAAACCTCGCTCATTTGAATGTTCACCTAAAATCCTATCTATTGTTTTGATTACTTCAAGTTCATCCTCATCAGTAGACCCATAACTTAATCGGCGAACATTAAGAAGATCGATTTTTCTATTTTCGATTGGAAATGGTGATTTTTCAGTATCTACAAGTGCAACGTCATCTTTTTCTAATCCCATATTTTCACAAAAACTGGATTTGTCAATTGTGGCAGACATGAATAACTGATAATCTGTTTCAAAGAATTCATTAGCAAATTTTGAAACATCTATAGGTCTTACCGATATAGTTCTGAAATTTCCATTAAAATCTTTAACAGGATCATTTACAACAAAGTTATTTTTATCAGACATGATGTCTATTTTTGCTTGAGCAGATCTATTATAACGCCTTTCCAATCCACTTATCAATTCATAGTCGGGTTCTTTTTGAAATACAGAACTTTCTTTGATATCTTTTATTTTCTTGGCATAAGAATATGCCATATCATCAGTTAATTTGATCACAGAGTCCAAATCTGTAAAATCATACTTTTCAGAATTTAGATTACACTCATCAACTTGCCCACTGAAAATATCAAATCCAACAAACTGAATTATTTGATCCTCAATTTTATGTGCCTCATCAAATACAGTAACCTTTCTATCAAGATAATCTTCAAAAAGTTTTTTGTTAAATTTCATAATTGTAAAAAATGCATGATAATTCCACAAAGAATGCTTTGATGTTAGCGCATCATATTTTTGTAAATAATAGTGACAAGATTGAGAATCCTGAGTTTTTTCTTCAACTTGTTTTATTGTAGGCTTGTATTTGCATACACTAACTACCTCTTTTCCGTTTTTGTTAATCCTCTCCTGACACACTCCTTTATCACATGACAGACCCCATCGCATAGCCTTCCTATCATTATCAACTTTCTCTGCATCCATTAATTTGAGACATGGGAAATTTTGTTTTCCTTTTACAGGTTTTAGAAACGGGATATCTTTGATGTATTGATCTTGAAGATGTTTTGATGCAGTAACAGTAAAAGAGCTATCAAAATAACTTGAAACAGTGGCCCCTACAAGAGATTTGCCTACACCTGTAGGTGCGCACAAAATAATTTTTTTATAGCCAGATTTCAGATTCTCTTCAATTTTTGAAATGATCTCTTTTTGAATTTCACGTGGAGTAAACTGTGTAGGAAATTTTTCTAAAAGAGACAGGATCAAATCTATTTTTTCTCAATATTAAAAGCATGAAGGTTCTTGTAATATCCTAGTTTTAGTAATCTAGTTTAATATCTAGTAAAACTATCTCATGTCATGGAGTTATTAGAGGATAAAATGAGAGTTTGGCTTGAAAGTGCTAAATTTGTAAAACCAAATTCAGGAGTATATGTTCTCTACAACAGAAGTAAAGAGCCAATATACATTGGGGAAACTGACAATTTAGAGCAAACATTTACAAAATATGTTGATACTGATTTTGAAGGAAATGAATGCAAGCAAAAAACACAGTCATACCAGAGAGTATTTACAGAGAATCCCAAAGAATTCCAACTGAAATTAATGGAAGATTTCAAAAATGAAACAGGCAAATTTCCTTCATGTAATTCTGAGATTCAGTTAGAAACACATTGACAATGTGCACTGCATTGCACTGAAGTCCTAGTTGATTAATATGAAAACTGTAAAAATTCGGTATGTCTAATGCAATGATTTACGTAGGAATTGCTGTTGGTGTTGTAGCAATGGCAGGTGCTATTGCATACGGTACTGCTAACCAGCAAAATTATATTCCAGAAGATGCAGTCTTGTCTCAAGCAGCAGAGCAAGGCCTACTACCAAAAACAGGAGCTTTGGGGGCTGATTTGAATAAGGAAAAATGGCATGAAGATCCATTTGGTGACCTTGCACAAAAAATTAAAGAACAAAACGGAAGATAATCTAATTTAGATTATTTCCTTTTTATTTAATTTTAAAACATCATTCTAGAATCAACTATATTTCAAATATGCAAAATATGAGAGATTTTTCATTTTTTAGGAATGGTTCTATTCAATTTTAGAGAAAACAATTAATTCAAGATTGATCAATTATTGTAATGCATCAATGTTATTATTGCGAACAATTATTCGAATCAAAAGAACAGCTATACGAGCATGTTGAAGTTCATTCAGATATTGAACGAAATAAAGAAATCATGGAAAGAAAAAAGAAAGCAGAGAAAAAATAATTGTTCAAGCCTAAAGTAAAAAAAATAGAGTAAAGGTCAGAATTTATCCAATTCATGGGCAGATATAATTATTTTAATTTCATTCAATATGGATTGGATAGAAATGATATTGAAAAAATCATGTGATAGAACACTCACTAAAGGTGAAGTCCTACACAGTTTATTTCATATGATAGAGGTAAATGAAAATACATTAAACCAAATTCAAACAGATGGCAGAGATTTTGGTCCGGAATTAGAAGAATTAAAACAAACAGAAATTAGAGATTTGGATTTTCATCTGAAATATTATCGAAGTTTAGTAAATTACATTAATTCCATACCCGAAAATAAAATTTTTGAAAGATAAACCTAGTAATCCCATGAAACTGTATAAGAAACAAAGGTTTTAGGCATAGATTTTTTCTTTTGAATTCCCCATTCATCAGGAGTATGTCCTGAATTTAGTTCAGATAATTCACTCCAATTGAATTTAGGCAATTTTGCAGTATCCATTAATTATAATTGAAAAAGGATGTTAATAATAATGAAGTTTGCAGTGCATGGCAATTTAAAATCTTAATTTATCAAACATTAGATTGTATTTTAGTTGTTTCTCAACATTTTGACCAAATTCTGTTTGAGCGTCATATTCTTCACGCCGTTTATCCAAAATCTTCTCTAATTTTTCAACTTCTTCTGCAATCATTCTTCCGGAATCTTCTTTTGCAAATTGTTTTTGCTGGTCTTCATTTTGACCTCTCGTAGGAAAACATTTACCATAAAATGCATTCTGTAAATTATGAATATTTTCACGTTTTACTAATTCTGCTAGATCAAAATGGCCTTGTTCATGTTTTAATAAATTCTCTGTATTTTGTGAAATTCTAAACCAAGAGAGACAAGGAAAGAATTCTACAGAAAGACGAATATCTTCAATTAGAAACAATATTTGATCATCAATTTTTTCAGAATTAATTGTCCATGTAAATCGATATTTTATTACACTGTGAGAATCTTCAAATGCTGCAGGATTAGATTCTGCTTTAAAATCAGACCACTTGAGAAATGTCTTATGTGCCCAAACAACAACATCACTTTCACTCACAATATACCACTTTCATCTGAGGATAAAATTATTGAGATTTTTGCTTATAATATAATAATAAAATTAAACGATCATAAAATAGCGTCAAATTCGCTTCCCATCACGCCCGCTGAATTTACCAAATGGCTGGGATGCATCAAAGCCAAACCAAGAATACCCATCATTCTCCAAAGATTTGTGAAATTTTTGATGATCAATTAATTCTGAATCACCCCAATTTCCCGCATGAATAAACTCACAATTCTCAAATTTGTGATTTTTTTGGACTCCCTTGCATTTGATGATCAACTAATTATAGATAGATTCCAAGACTGAAAAATTTATTGTTAAAGAAAAATGTTTGACAGCAAACGAATTCTAGGGGCATGGTCGATTAAGACAACATAGGAATACCGCCAAACAGATAACTCGATATACAATAGGTGTAGAAGACTAAAAGAAACAGTACGTGCAGTTTGAACACCCTCATGCCTGATGTGGTATAATCAGTAAATACAGGCTCAATTTTTGAAAAAATGTAAATTAGATCATTTTTTCAACCCATTTTGATTAAAATTCAAGACATGTTTTATTTTAAGAATTTTTGAGGATTAAGATTATTAGAAATAATGAAAGCAAGATGGTTGCTTGTTTGACATCTAACCGTAACTCCCAAAGAGTCGATGCAAAAGGATTTCAAACATGCTTGCTTTCATATTCTAAACTATTAATTTTAGAAGAATTTAGCATAATCGATGAATACTAGATTTTACATCACTATGGGCATCTCAGTTGCAGCTTTGGCAGTGGGATTTATTTTATTATTTGGATAATTATTGTGAGATTTTGAAGTTAGGATTGCATCCTAATTGATTAACAATTTCATTTACTTTGTCAATTAGATTGTTTTGTTGTTTGATAATGTCATTTATTTTATCAGTTTTTCCTTTTAAATTCTCAAATAATGTTGTAGCAGTTCGGTATTCGACTGATGACAGGGTTTTATCTTCATAGTATTGATATTCTTTAAGATGTTTATCATATAGTAATTTTTCATCAGATAATTTCTTGCCAAGTGATTCAATTTCATTTCTCATTTCTTTTTCTTGTTCTAGTAATAGTTTCTGACCAATGTATAGTTCTTCAAATCTTTGAGGAATCCCATATCCTCTATTATCAAATGAATTTTGAGGAGACTCGTATGAGTACATCAAATGGCCCGTTTCATTTGTGTGTCCTAGTTTTAATGCATGGCCAATTTCATGCATCAAAATATTTGCAACCATATTCTCATCATTTTGAATAAAATCATCATTGCAATCAACAGCACCAACTGAGATATTCAACACACAGTGACTTAGAATTCCAAATAAAACAGAATTACAAGTTGCAAGCCCAGTATGTGTAGGAGAGGAATATTCTTGCCATTTTATCTCAATATTGGAGTTTTCTGATTCAACAAATTTCAATTGAGGGTTATTAGACTCCCATGTGGCAATTGCTTTTTCTAATGCATTAATTGGAATTTCTTTGTCGGGAATCTCAGGTACAGACTGGAATGAATAAGAAATGATCTGATTTTCATTTGAAACCAAAACATTGGGAATTTGCCAGATATTTTCAACTGTAGGTGTTAATTTGACAGAGTTATTTGCTGTGCCAAATGGTAAAATATCAGCGTACCATGTATATCCAATCATGCCTATAATTACAAGAATTGCAAAAATTCCTTTCAATAACTAGGCAAGAATCATATCAATACCTAAGACTTTCTATGGAGAAATCAGTAAATTCAAAGATTGAAATTTTTGATTGTATGAATCAATTTTCATATACTTTTTTTATTTTAAGTATACTTTCAAATCAAAAACATTGCCACAGATAAGCTGGGATGTTGGTAATCCGATACGACATTGATTACCAAGTCATCTGTGGCCAAAAAATTTCAATTGTGATGAGAATTAGAGACATAATTTTCAATTTCATCTTTTGAATACAACCCTGTGTTAGAATTTACTAATTTTGAGATATTTTGAAATGCAGGACATTGATTATCGATACTAAAAAGTTCCTCGCAGTTAGGACATTGTATTACCACATGATTTCCCCAATCACATTCAATATCATCAATTATTTCAAAAGCGACCACATCATTACAAGTACATTGCAATTTGTTTTTGAATTTATCAACCAGATTCACAGAAATTCTCCAGAAAAATCAAATATAATTTATTAATAATCAAATAAAGAGAAAATTTGTAATTGACTGAATGTCCCACATGTAAACTTTTGATGGAATCTCACTCCACATCAGAATTAATGGAATGCTGTATGAAACAAGTTGGAGACGAATTTGATGAAGAACAAACAGGAAATTGCCTAAATTGCAAACATGGTATAAAAAAGCATACAGACAAAGAACTTGCCGAATGCACACTAGAATACCTCAAATCAGGGATTAGGTAGTTTAAGATAGGAATAAACATCAGAATAATAAAAAAAGATTCATTGGATCAGAGAACAAGAAAATTAATTGGAGAGTTTTCACCCATGTGGACTAACAAACAAGTATGGGAATTTGAGCAGGTAAATGAAAATCTAAGATTTGATGTTGTTTATGCCGAACCAGGAAATTATGGTGCAAAATCATGGAAATCAAAATTAGCATTTACTGATTCTGAGATCAGGGATGTAACTGTTCAAACTTTTGATAATTTGATAGATAGAAACGAATTATGGATAGCAAACAAAGCCCAAGGAAGGCTTGAAAATCAATACATCCCATATCTCATGGCAGTAATGGTAGATATTATGATAGAAGAAGAAATTTGTCTAAATTTTAGAATTGAAGACAGTTGCTTGGTAGTTTCAATAGATTCCAATGCAGATGTGATTGACTGCAAAGAATTCTTTGAGGAATTTTATCATCTAGCAACAGGTTTCAATTATAATGTAGATACAGGAATTCCTGATGATGAGACAGAAGCTGAAATCTACCTTACACGACTACAAGAAGAATTTGATTATAAAATGAAAGAGCGTTTAGGTGACAAATATTTGCCAGGGAATAATGATCCAGATACGATCAACGCCAAATGATTACTAAAATACTAGAAAATACTGGAAAAAATATTGTCTGAAAGAAGACCATTTAGAAGATTCAAAAAAGAACCATCATTAACAACAGAACAAAAAATAGAACAATTCATTTTAAGAAATTCAAAGAATGGTTATTTTACCAAAGTTTCAACAATTCCTTACAAATTTGAAATTTCAGAAGATACTGCATGGAATATTGTTGGGGAATTACTATCAAGTGGCTCACTAGAATCAATCCATGATGAATTTACAGGTGAGATGAAGTTGTGTGAAACTGGAAAAATTTATCTGATTATGGATTTGGAAAAAAGAAGAAGAAAAGAAAAATACAGGACTGTAAAAAAGAAAAAGCCAATTTCAAAAAAGAAATGAAAATTTAAGAATTATCCACATAACAAACTCTTAATTTTATACAATGTGGGCGGGAAAACCCAAACCCTTCAGGATTGGGATAAGAGCGAACACACCACAACTCAAAGCAAAACACAATCAAATATTCAAATACAATATGCGTGTAAGAAAACCAATGATATGTGGTACCGCAGGAACTGTGGGAACCATCAAAATACAAACGCCTGAATCTGAAAAGATAGACCCCGACACAGGGTTGGGAGAGCCACAACCACAAATGTCTGCGAAAGCAACTTTGAGGCTCGATGAAGCAGGAAGAAGCCACGATGCTTTAGCGAGTGGTAGTTCACACAATGCAGGATTAGACTAACCATGGATAATGATGAAAATCTTCCTGTGCAATGTCACCCAATAATTAAAGCAAAAAAGGAAAAGAAAATGAAACAATGTAAACTATGCGGAACTCCATTTGGTAAAGAACCCACCAATGAAGAACTAGAAAGCCATTGGAAGAAACATCACAGTTGGCATTGGGAATACAATAAAGAAAAAACACCAGAAGATGCATTATTAAAAAAACGAGATTAAAGACGTCTTGGAATAGTGATCGTTTATAGCATGCCTAGACCACTATACGAAGGCGTCAATATTATCTCATGCTCAAGATATAAAAGAAATTTGAAGAAGTTTTCAAACATTTGTTTAATTCAAATCAAAAAATAAAACTAATTTTCAAAAATCAAGTCAAGGGATTTATCAATTTTTGAGCAATATAGTTATCATAAGAGGGCAGTTATTTTGAGAGAAGATTTTGCAGAATACGAAAAATGTCCATCATGCAATCAAGCGTTGATTTATTATGATTGTAATTGCCTATTTTGTGGAAAGTGCAAATGTGAGATAAAACCGCTATAACTCACATCCAATCTTATTTTTGTAGAATTTTGAAAAACAGCATAGATTATGCCTGAGTAAAAATTAATTTTAAGCTAAAAACTGTGAAAAAATTTACTCTGAATCAGTAATAGTTACTATGAAAATATAGGACATGTCAGTAATAGAGGCATATGATATCAAAGCACGAAAAAAAGTATCAATGAAAAACCCACAACCATATCTTATGAAGAATGGCTCATGGGCACTCAAAGGAACTAGCGCTGAGACTGGAATCAATTTGTTCAAAATTGTTGGAAGAGAAAAACCATCAATAGCCCAATCAAGATTTGAAACGTTCAAAAATTTGTTTACAAACAGACAATGTGAATGTGGAAAAATGTGCTAGTTGAGTTTTTTATGTGTGTCATTAGTTATTGATCGTCATTGGCACAGAATACAGGTACAGAAAGTAGCCTACAAATAAAATTCGAAAGCATTAATTTGATAATTTTCAGATGAAAAACATGTCTTTTGATATTGATTGGTACAGAAATTTCTATGGAATTTCGTGGGCATATGAAAAAGACAGACTAGTAGTTTCAACAGTATTTGAGGATAAAAAAGAGGCCATGCTAATTGCCAAAGAAGTGGAAGATTGGAGTGACAAATTTACCAGACTAACAATAATTGAAAAAGATGATGACGAGTTTGCCATTTGCTGCTATGAGGATCCTCAGATTTCAAAAAGCATTACACATGTAGGACTCTTTAGAACAGGAATGAGGCAAAGTGGAGGATATGAGCAAGCAAAGCCAATGATTGAAGAAAAATCCCCCTTACTGCAAATTGCCTATGCTGCAGATGTCAGAGATATGAACACATATGAGCAAATTTCGAGGTTAGTCCCAATGAGAAAATGTAGAATAATTTCTGAAAAAGAATTAAAAAAACAAGAATACTTTTACGAAAAAACTGCCAGTTTACAAAATCAAGATTAAGAAGATGGTGAGATTCAAAACTCAATAGATTTGAATGTCTCACCATCTATGGTCGGGTATTAAAAATAATGTATTTCAGATATAAAGAATCACTACTAATTTGTACATAGTATTGATACTGATAAATCATTCATCTGTGTTAAATAGAAAATATACAATCCCATAGTATGCAAGATAACAATAACCAATCATCATGGGAAGAAGCAATTGGAATCTCCTGGCTCATTTCAGACGATTGAAATGTCAAGAATGATTTCCACATGCAGTTCTAACTGTTGGTGTAAGCAAAAATCAGTAGTTGATGAAGGACTTTAGAACGTCTAAAGTCGTATTTTTCATTCATAAAATTCATAAAGTAATTTTTTAAGAAAATTGTAGTATTGTCATCAAAATTCATCATAATTATTCTAATAATTGCCTTGTTTGGAACAATTTTACAGACATGGGGCGGCAGTTGGGACATTACCAGTCATCAATTAGGTGATCCTGAGACATTTTTCACACCACCTCATGGAGTATTATACTCCGGAGTTGGGATAGGATTGATTTCAGCCATTATTGCAGCATTTATTCTATTAAAAAATAAAGAATTGAGAAAGGAATCATTTGCACTAGGATTAAAACTTGTGATTCTTGGAAGTTTATTTCAGATAACAGCAGGGCCTGGTGATTATTACTGGCATGAAATGTTTGGAACAGACGGATTACTTAGCCCCACACACTTGACGCTAATTACTGGAATCTTAATTCAAACTGTTGGGGTGGTTATTGGATTGGCAAGGTTAATTCCATTTAACTTCAAAGTAGTAAAACCAGCATTAATTTTGGCATTTGGAGTTTTATGGTTTATCACAATTGGATTTATTTTTCAATTCACATTACCAATATCAACAGGAGACACATTAGATTTAGATCCTGACCCATATGCGGCAGCAATTATTGCTGCAAGTACAATGCCTTTCTTCAGTGTATTGATTTTTTGGACTTCTGCCAAATCATTGAGAATGTTTGGAGGTGCAACTTTAGTAACTGCAGTATTCATCACTCTAAATGTTACATCAAACATCATCCCTACAGAATTTCTTTGGATATATCTTCCATGGTTTGCATTACCAATGATTTTTGCAATTGTGGCAGATGCAATCATTTCTAACAGAATCAAAATTAGAAAATATGGGGAGAGCATTGCAGGAGCACTTGTAGGATCAGTCTTTCTTATTTTCAGCATGCCATTAATTGGTATGGCATATATCCAATTTTACATATTTAGCGGAGTTTCAGGATATAATCTACTACCAGAATTTTCTGAAACACTTGGGATTATTTTGGGAGTGATGAGTATCCCTGGCGCAATGATGGGATGGATATCGGTAAGAATTGCTAAAAAGAAAATCTCAATTCCAGTAGAATCGGGGATTTGAAGACACCCATAAATTTGAGATTGTGATATATCCAGTATGCATTGTGATGATAAAAGAACCTTGTATGTTTTAAAAAAAGAAATAGAAAAAAAGTGGAACGAGTTGAAAGATTCGGAATTTAAGGATGAAACACTACTAAAGAATCTCAATGAGGCATTCTTAGACTATTTTGAATATAAAAATCAAGGATAAGATTATCAGAATGACTTAAGTAATATTTTGAGTTATAATTGACATGAATTTTGAAAATCTCTTAAAGAGAATAATGGATTCAGATATCAACATCAGACACAGTATAGTTACTGATACGGAAGGAAACATACTTGCTACGAGCCATAGAGACGGGATTACAAATTTTCTATCTCAAGAGGAAACTGAAGCATCATTGAAAAGAGCAGCAGCGGCATGGAAGGGTAGGAAAGCATTGAGTCCAAAAATTGGAAAGGGACAGTATGCAGTAGCAGCATTTGAAAAGATTACTAGAATGACTTTTCCACTAGGGGAAGAGAATTTGATTTTTGTCAGCATGGGCTCTGATTCAGTAAGAACAGATGTTCATGAAGGAGGACAAAAACAAATTGTTGAGCATGTCTTAAACATACTAAGCCGTGATCCTACAAAAGCATAGTCTAAAGGATTCCTAAAAATTGTCAATGATAGAGCATACTAAAGAATGCAAATACAGAAATGATCATGACATGCCACACACAAATTGCTATTGCCAATGCCACAAAATCATAATGGCAGAATCAGGAAAGATGGATTCAAGAATTTTTTGATTCTTCTTGAGGCTCAAAATTATCTATAATTTCAGTGACAGTTGAAATGATTGTTTCTTTGATTTGTATCTTAGTCATACCAGAAGTACTCATGAGTTTCATTTGATCAAGTAGAGCAAAATGAACCCTACCCTGTAGATAGTCCACAATTCCAAAATTTTGTTTTGGAAACTCTGTAACAAATAGATCATGATCAGACAAATCATCAGTTTTTTTACTCATGATGTAATTATAGAAAAACTAGTTATAAAATTTCCAAATACTCATTAGACTCTATTAAAAAGGAATTTCATGACAGAATTTGTACACAAACCATATGACAGAATATATGTTCGAGACATGATCAAGTTAAATCTAGACGACCTAATTGGAATGATGTCATCTTTAGAGGCAGCAAATGCGTATTGGGTTGATGGAGTTTTATTTGCAAGTTTTGCCATGACAGAGTCTGAAGAATTAGCTAAAAAAGAAATGCAAAATGAGATGTTTCTAGACAAGATAATTTTTGCAGTTTATGAAACTTATACAAAAACTGTAAAATCATCAACTAATTTAGAAATTGGAGTTTTAAACATGCAAAAAAGTAAACTGTATAAAGATTTGATAGTATGGTTAAAGACACAATCAATCTGGAATGAATAAATCTCAAATTTTGCAAATTAAAAAATAGCGTCGGTACAAATAGAAGTAAAAATACAAGGAACTATGTCGTTATTTTGTAAAACATGCAATAATCGAAGACTTCCAAAATGGATGAAAGATGAGAATGCAACACTTTGGCTTTGTGAAACTTGTGGTAATTTTGTCGATGGTGAAAATACGTTTATTCGTGAATGGCATTAAATAGCATCCTTACATTATTCATTTAGATTGACAATCCAGGTGTTCTTTGACTCCATCACCAGAAGAATTGTTTGTAATTCTCCCATGTCTTGCAAATCGAGATAATCCACCAAAAGAACACGAAGAGACATTATAACTGGAATACACATCACCAGAGAAGCAAGGTAGAGACAATATTTTCTGTGATAAAAAGAATGCATGGAGTGTACGTGATGTCCAGATAATTCTAACACAGAACTGAGAGAAAGTACATGTAATGATTGCACATAATTGCTATAGGATTACTAGGAATAACTTGATAATATTAGGATGATGTCTACACGGTCTCTTGAATAAGATAGTGATTAAATAAGGAACAAAAAATCCAGTAATTCCACTGTCAGTTGAACGTCCTCCTGAAAATATTAGAGGAAAGAATATTTGTCCAATACACAACAGGCCAAAAAAATTACACATAATTGCAGAGATTCAAATTTGTTCTAAGAAATTAAAAGATTTGGAAAAACAAGAAGATAATCAAGTTGTAAATATTTTCAATTTAATTTTCATTAAAAAAATCTTTGACAGAGGACGTATCAGATTTTATATCAACTTTTGTAAGATATTTGTTTTTGATTAATCCAATGAATGTAAGGTCACGTTTGAATAACAAATCTGCAAGCCAACTTGTTGCAACCTGAAATTTTTTTTCAAGTAATGGCAATCTAGACAAATAATATGTTCTCCAAATCAACCATGCAATAGAGCCAGTTATAGGAAAACCAAACACCACGGCTATGGCTACTTTTCTGCCCAAGGTAGTCATCATGCCTTTACTCTTAAAAGAAAATTCTCGAAGTTTGGTTTTACCAGTAATTATTGAATGTAAATTATTTGCAACTGTGATACTTTGATGAATGGAATTTTGAGCAGTTGCAGGGTATTCTTTTCCAGTTTCAGGATTTATAATGAATGCACAGTCTCCTAGTGCAAAAACATCTTGATGTTCAAGAACCCGTAAATATTTATCGACTTTGAGTTTCCCAGATTTATGATGATTGCATTCTAATTCTGAAATGACAGGATCAATATCTATCCCTGCAGCCCAAATGAGAGTCATGCCAGGAATTGTTTTACCATTATCTAATTGTACAAAATCTTCACCTGCATTAACTGCCTTTGTATTTGTAATCACATTTACTCCTGTATTTTTCAGATATTTAGTAGCCATTCTACCAAGTTTAGTGCCAAGTTCAGACAAAATGAAGTCTTTTGAAGCAACTAAATTCATACAAATATTTTCATCACCAATACTAGGATAGAAATTTTTAGTAGAATCCCTGACAAGTTGGTTAATTTCACCCATTGTTTCCACACCTGCAAATCCGCCACCAACCACGGTGAATGTCATTAGCTCTTTTTTGAAATCCATATCAGAAGTCTGAGCAGCACTTTCAAGCATATGGATTACATGAGAATTAATTGAAATTGCATCCTCTACTGTTTTGATTGCAAATGCGTACTTTTCAATATTTTCGTTATCAAAAAAGTTTGTACTACTACCAAGAGTTACAATCAAATAATCATAATCAAGTGCATGTACTTTGCCATCAAATTCTCTGGTAATTGTAACTAATTTTTGTTTTACATCAATATAAGATATTGATGCATGATAGAATTCTGCTTGCTTACATAATTTACGAATAGGGATAGTAATATCGTTTGGATGAATTAATCCAGAAGTAACCTGGGGCAACATCGGAGTATAAAGGAAATAATTATCTTGACTTACCAAATTGATATGAATATTGGGATTGTTTTTGAATTTATTTTGAATTAATTTAAGAACATTAACTCCTCCAAATCCTCCACCCAGTATGAGAATTTTCTTGATTTCAGACATGACATATTTAAAATCAGAAATAAAATTATTTCTCAGCACATTTGAATAGGACAGAGGCCAATAATGCTGCGCGTTCGACAATACTGTCATGAAGAATGTATTCTTTTGTTGAGCGATAATGATGGCCAATTGGTCCGAATCCATCTAATGCGGGAAGTTTGATTGGGACATTACTAATATCTGAAGAGATTAGTTGAGAGTGTTTTTTAATTTTTATCTCGTGTTTTTTAGCAAGATCTTCTACTAATTCATAAAATTTTGTATCTGATGGCTCTTCTAACACCGGAGGCCTAGTTTGAATTTTATTAATTGAAACATCTAATTTTGGAGAACCGGCTTCCCTTTTTTTCATGATTGTTTGGATTTTTGAATCAAGTGATTCTCCAAATTTAGTTGTTTTGTAACTGCATATCAGGGTTAATGTGGCAAAATTTGGAGTCTGCCCATGAGAGCCTTTTGAAATAATAGATGTAGTTCTTAATCGATAGTCTTTTTCATCTTTTGAAAGCTTTTCAATTGCAGATAGCTTTTTTGCTAAAACTGGTATTATCCCATGAATATCAGAACCGGATTGTTCAGCAGTACTAGTAAATCTAATCTGATAATCGCTTCTCCCATAGCAAGTTGTAATTATTCCACCATCTTTACTTGCAGATTTTAATCCAAGAATATATCGTGACTTTTTAGAGTATTCCTTAACAAATCTCTTGCTATATCGTCCTCCCAAACTATCATCAGTTGTAAGTAATATCGCACATCTTATTTTTTTGAGTTTTTTTGCAAATCTTAATGCATGTAGTGCACCTAACATTACTGCCAATCCACCTTTACTTTCAGCAGTGCCCGAACCAAGAATTTTGTCATTTTCTTCATAGAAGCTGATTAAATCATCGGGTCCATAATGAGTATCAAGATGAGAGACTAACAGAACATCGTTTTCGGATTCAGAGTGATTTTTGAAATAATAGAAATTTCCAACATCATGTTGTCTGTGAATATGCTCACTAAATCCAAGATGTTTTAATCGCTTGGAGATTGTTGTTCCTAATTGATTGACATTTTCAATGTTGTAAACATGTGTATTTAGATTCACAAAACCCCTCAATGTTTCTTTGAGACTCTGTAGATGGCCTCTCAGATAGGTTCTAGCAACAACACGTAATGGTTGAGTTAGATCAACACCAGCATCTTGTTGTTGTATTGAAGAACCGAAATATCGAATTACAGCAACATCTAAAATTTTGTTGATTAACGAATCATAAGTGTATCCAGCAGTTTGTGCAGCATAATAAAAAGAGCCGCCAGTTCCAAGACTAGCCATGGAATTTAATTCAAGAATATAAAGATTCTCATCCTTATCCATTCTAAAATCAACTCTACTGTAATCATTGAGTCCCAAACAACTAAATGCCTTTCTGCACATTTGTTTCATCTCTTCTGCTTTTTCTTTTGATAATTTTGCAGGACATGTTTTTTCAACACCACCCATTTTCTTTTTATCAGAAATAGTTTGTATTTGATCTGGATTATCAAGATTAATTTCAACTATTGGAAGAACATCTATGTCAGGGCTATTGCCCAGCAGTCCTACTGCAAATTCTCGGCCAGAAATGAATTGTTCTACCAGTATATCTTGCTCAAATTTCTCAATCTGGACTTTTACTGCAGCACGAAGATCATTCCAATTATCCACCACTTCCATTCCCATTGAGGTGGACTCTAGTTTTGGTTTGACAATTACAGGGAAAACTAAATCATCATAAGTATCCTCAGGAGTCCGAAACACCCAAAACCCAGGGGTTGGAATGTTATTTTTTTGCAAAACAATCTTTGTCATCACTTTGTCTTGAACAATTGCATGTCCTGCTGGACCTGAACCAATGTAAGGGATGCCAAGCATTTCCATCATTGCAGGAACGTGTGTGTATCTGTTATGACCTTGTATACCATATGCCATGTTGAAAACCATTCCGGGATTTTCACCTGCAACTACCTTTGGCATGAATTCTTTTAGTTCATCGGCAAGATGGATGTCGCCTTCAACAACTTTAACTGTATGTCCACCTTTTTCTAATGCTCTTGCAACTCTTTCTACAGCCTTTGAACTGTAATGTTCTTTTGTACTCGTTCCAAAAACATTGATGACATCATTAGGATCAATGATATTTTCATTATAGATTAAAGCAACTTTCAAAAGAATTCAACCTAGTTGAAATTATCACATAGTTAAACTTATGTCAAATTAATAATAGTGATAAAAATTATTGTTTGTCTATTCTAGGATTTCAAAGGAATTTTTATAGCAATTTGGATTGGCTTTAAGCTGAGATTCCACTATTGTTTTTGAGAAATTGTGAACAGTTATCATATGCTTTGGAATATCATCGCATTTTTTCTTGCAGGTTCTACACAGGTATTTCATGTTCTCTTTCTAGTCTTTTTGACACTATAGAAGCGTTTGTTTTGCGATCTTGACAGATATGGTCAATTAAGACTATTCAGATAGTATTTTTTAATTCTTTCATTGAGGGGCTCGATATAGTCATCACATGACTTGATGAATTCCTGACGAGTATTTTTTTCACTGCTAACTAAAATCACTACTTGATTGATTTTCCGACTAGTTGCTTCTTGAAACATTTGAGCATAACATGTAGTTTGCAGATAATACTCATACATGTATTCGTCCATCTGAGGTTTTCTTTTTGTCTTGTAATCAATAATGGATAATTCTCCATCATACTCTGCAATCAAATCACTGGTACCTGCAACCTTTAGGTTATCAGAGTACATTCTTTGTTCAATAGAGGTAACGTCTGAAATATTTTCTAAATATGGTTTTAAATTATTAAAATGGGCAATAGGAAGCAAGTCAAACTCGTCTAAAGATAAACTGTTACTCAGATAATTCTCAATAATCTTGTGTGACTGAGTTCCAATTTCTTGGGCTTGTGCAGTAATGTATTCATGTGCAGGTTCATTTTCTCTCCAAGATTCCAAACTATTTTGTTTGTCATCAGAAGATGTAGCGGACAAAATGGTGTTTATTGATGGATAGATTTTATCAAATTTTGTTTTATACCAATGACCATCTTCACGATCTAATAATTCAGGTTCTCTGATCTTTAACATTTGCAAAAAATTAGACATAAAAAAATTTAGAATTTGGCATTTATTGAATATTTGGAAATTATAAATTCTCGGGATTTTTAGGAATTAGTCTTTGAAATTTGTCAAACTCTGTTTTAGTTTTTATGAATTGATCAGTTACAATTTTTCTCAATGAAAAAAGATTTTCCAATTTATCATTTATAATAAAAATAGATTCATCGAAGATCACAGTTTCGATAAACTCTTCATTGGGGTATACGGTATATTCAAAGAAATCAAAATTTGTTTGAATCTTTAATTTGAATCCCATTAAAAGACCCAAATCATCATGTTTGTTTAGAAAACCAATCAGACTTGCCTTTAGAGTGTCATTTTTAGATATTGTTTGAAAACGTGAGTCATTATTCGGATCACTATCAATTATGCATGCAGCTGGTTTGTCTTTAACATGTAAAACAGTAGATTTGTGCGATGGGACGTATTGCTCTGTATCAGGCATTTTGTCTAATGGCATATTTCAAAGAAAAGCAATTTCATTAATAATTTTTTAACTTTTTTTAGAGTTATTAAGAGATAATTTATCATCATACACAAGGTTGAATTCATGGAAGGGAAACTATCAAAAGAACTAAAAGATTTAGAGAAAAAATTTAGCAGTCAAAGAAAAGAAAAATCAGAGCAAATTATCAAAGAGAAACTTGATAAGAAAAAATTAGATTATGACACAGTAGCATTGATTCTTGAAATTTTTGAGAAATCAAAATTCAAGTGGCATAAAGAACATTTTGATGTTTTTGACTCAAAGTCTAACAATTTCAGAGGCAAAGAACTTCCAAATAACAACAGAGAGAGTGTGATGTTGGGGCTTAGACTAGGAACAATTAGAAGTAAAATAATTTACAATCTAAGAGACAGACAAATCATGGAGGAAGAGCGACAATCCATAGATGATTTAGTTTGGAATTTTGTTTGGTATCAATGGAAAGAAGCAAGAATGCTCTATGATTATTCAACAAATGGGGAAAAATAGGACGAAATTTCATTGTTTTATTCTGAATTCAGAACAATAAAAATACATGATTTGAGAAGTTATAGTAATGAGTAATCTGGATGACTCGATTGGAAAAATATTGTTAGAACTTCAAAGGGATGATCCAGACACATTCGAGAAACTTATGAAACGGGCCCAAGAAGAAAACCCCGAGTTATTTGAAGGAGATATCGATGATGAAAACAGAGAGATTGAAAAGTATAATTGCAAAATAGATGAATATAATAAAAAGATCGATGAAAACTAGTGATTGTGTCAATTTTTCAACACACATAAGGCTCTAATTCCCAGTTATACCAAATGGGATTTCTCAAGAAATTAAGCAAATTTTGTATCCTCAAAAAGGTTAGAGACAGAGCTGACGAACCTGAAGAAAAATAAAAAGTTCATCAACAACTTAATGAATTAATGCAATATCAGAAATTGATTATTAATAATACATTTTGCATTTAGTGAAAAACCCATCTATATTTTTGAAGATATACATATTTTTAGAGTCGCCACAATAAGCTCATGAGGCCATAAAAAACTACAACTGAAACTGCAATAACTATCACACCAATGGATGATTTTTTCATTTTTTAACATCTAACTTTGAAATGAATGGTGACAGCCAATTATGCATGATTTTTCGATTCAAATCAACAAATGTATTTGCATTATCATTCCATGTTTTCACATTTTTTGTATCAGATTCTATTGTTGCAATTGCAATCTTGATACAAGCCATCCTATATTTTATAATCTCTTCACCAGTATTGTCAATTATTTTCTGGATTACTTTGGGCAAAGCAAAATTAAATCCAGATTTACCTAAAAGTTCTTTTTGTAATTCGACATTTGCATTAATGATGTTTTTCCATGATTTGTAACACTCATTTTGTAAATCAAACAGTGTTTGCTGAAAATGAGGTACCGAATGCTCTATTTCTGAAAAATACCTTTGATTGACTTTATCAAATATTGCAAAATCATCATTTGGTGGTTTTTCAGCATTTTCAGTCATTATAAGATTTCTTGTTTTGAGGAATTTAAATAGTGGGTATAAAATCAGTTGATTCCAATATCATTTTATTGTTTTTTTGCCTCACCGACAATATCACCTACAATTTCTTCTAACAAATCTTCAACAGTAATTATTCCAACTAATTTATCATCATTATCTAAAACAATTGCCATATGCATATCTTTTTTCTTAAGTTCAATGAGAAGATCACTAATTCGATCATTGGAATAGATGAAGAATGGTTTTCGGGCCAGGGTGTTTATTTTGGTAGCAGAAAATTTGTTTTCAGGCAGTCGTGATATGTCCCATATGTGCAATATTCCAACAATATTGTCGGATATTTTTTCAAAAACTGGAATTCGGGAAAATCCTTTATCATCAATTTTTGAAATGACTTTGGATAATGTTAGGTTTCCCTCCAATGAAAAAATATTTTCTTTGGGAGTCATTACATCTTTAATTGGTTTATCATCAAACTCTAATGCATTACGTACAAGATCACGTTCTTCTTTTTCAATTGCTTTATCTGTATAACCCAAATCGATGACTTCTTTGATCTCCTCTTCCGTAATGGGTTTTGGTCTTGGAGAGTAACCTCCAAAAAGTTTCAAGATTGTTGCAGCAATGTATTCTAATAATTTAACAAAAGGATACATCACATAAGTGAAAATCAGTAGTACTCTACTAAATTTCAGAGATGCTTTTTCTGGATTTACGTTACAAAATGTTTTAGGCAATATTTCACCAAAAATCAAAATCACAAATGTCATTATTCCAATTATTATTCCCACGCCTTGACTTCCAAGCAATTTTATCGCAACATCAGCTGCAAGAACAGAAGATGCCACATTAACCAAAGTATTTCCCAAATTGACACTGGAGGTCATCATTGCAGGATTCATTTTTAATTTGTAGAGTGGTGAAGAACCAGGAACACGTTTTCTATACAAGTGAATAACTCTAGAACGTCTAACCCCAACTATTGCAATTTCAAGTCCACTAAAAAGAGCATAAAAGCACACCAACATCGCTATTACAACAATCTCAATTTCAATAAAGTCCATACAAACAACACTATTTTTTAGAAAATTAAAGGGTATTTAGAATATCATTCTTGAAAATAAACAATAGATATCATTCAGAGTTGGATTTTTCTTTTTGTAGATTATTGTACAACTAAAACAGGAATTTTAGATCTTTGAACAACACCATTTACAACACTACCCAAAATCAATTTATCAATGCCTGTTCTCCCATGAGATCCTATTACAATCATATCCACCTTACTGGATTTTGAAAATGATAGTATTTGCTCCACTATTGAATCACTAACAAATATTTTTGTGATTGTTTTGATATTCTTCTTTTTTGAAATTTGTTCCAATTTTGAAGTTTCACGGAGTATTTTTTCTTTGTATTTTTTTACATCTTGATTATATGTTGGAGTAAATTCTTTTCCATACCAACTTCCATTGATCTTTTCAACACATGTAACTAGAATTAGTTTTGAATGATATTTTTGAGCCAGGCTTAACGCCATATCAAATGCATGTTTTGAATGGATAGAACCATCAAATGGGATAGCAATTGTTTTGATTTTATTGGCCTTCATGATAATGAATAAATTTTCACACATATAGGATTTTTTAATGCATGATTACAATAACAGATTTTCACATTAAATAGAGATAAACTCAAACTAGTTTTTTTTATGATTAGTTTTTGCTTCATCATGCAAGTCTTTTACCATAGAAATCAACAATTCTACTTCATTTTTCTCCAAATTTTCAATATCGTTAATTTTTTTAATAATCAATGATTTTGTAGAAGATTCTACTGATTCATGTTTTTTTAATCTAGAACCAATAAGTAATGCACCTAATGCGGAGATAAAAGTACCAATAATAGATATGCCTACAAACATCAAAACAATTCCCATTAATCGTCCAAGTTCTGTAACTGGAACAACATCTCCGTATCCTACTGTTGTGACTGTTGCAGAAGCCCACCAAAAAGCATCAATAAGATTTGTAATTTGTGCATCTTCATGAGGGGATTCGATTAAATAAATTCCAATTCCACTTGTGCCAATCACCAATACTGAAATCACGAGGAGAGAAATTAAAAGTTTCAACAAAAATTATTCAAGTATTGACTACTAAAAACCAAAATAAGATTTTCAAGTTCGAGAACATGGACCTATTTTTATTACATAAGACTTGAACGGTTAAGCATTGGTAATCGAGTCTTTCAAATACCCCATTCCTCAAATTACGTATCTAGTCAAGAAAAAACTTTGGGCTCAAGTTCTTTTTGCTTTATTCTTAGGATTGATAGTAGGAGTTATTTTAGGACCAGAAATAGGATTTGTTGAAAAGGATACTGCAGAAGTAATTACAGATTGGTTATCAATTCCAGCCAATCTGTTTCTAAAGATCATTCAGATGATAATCATACCGTTGATTTTTGCATCAATCATTCGAGGAATAACGTCCTCTGGCAGTATGGAGCAATTACAAAAATTAGGATTAGGTGTATCAGTATATTTTGTTGCAACAACCATTATTGCATTAACAATAGGAATTCTAATTGTATCAGCAATTGAACCAGGAAATTTTATTGATAGTTCTTTGATTAGAGAAAGTTTTGGAATTGAAGATGCAGAGCCAGTTGAAAAAGCAGAATTCAGCATACAAGATATTCCACAAAGCATTGTAGGGCTAATTCCAAGCAACCCATTAGCATCTTTTATGTCCGGAGAGATGTTAAGCATAATTATTTTTGCCTTAATTGTTGGGGTTTCGATGATTTCATTACCTAAACAGAGCTCACAGCCAATTCTTGACTTGTTAGAATCTATACAAAAAATTACCATGAAAGTTGTTTCATGGGCCATGCGTCTTGCACCATTTGCTGCATTTGGATTAATTGCAGGAATTACATCCAAGGTAGGTCTTTCTGCACTTACAGTTCTTGGAGCATATATGATAACAGTGGTGATTGGTCTTTTTGTAATGATATTGGTGTACATGTTAATCATCAAATTTTTTGCAAAGAGACCAATATCCTCCACATTTGCAATGATGAAAGACGCTCAACTTTTAGCATTCTCAACTTCTAGTTCTGCAGCAGTAATGCCATTGTCAATTAAAACAGCAGAAGAGAGAATGAAAGTAAAGCCCAAGGTTTCTCAGTTTATCATTCCGTTGGGGGCCACAATCAACATGGATGGTACAGCTCTCTATCAAATTATAGCAGTATTTTTCTTGGCACAATTATTCAGTATTGATTTAGGATTTACAACTATACTTTTAATCACACTAACTGCTCTTGCTGCATCAATTGGTGCACCTTCAGCTCCTGGAACAGGCATTGTGATACTTTCAACAATTTTGATAACAGCTGGAATTCCACCTGTTGCAGTGGTGCTTTTACTTGGTGTTGATAGGGTTTTAGATATGACAAGAACGATGGTCAATGTCACAGGGGATCTTACAGCATGTTTGGTTTTTGATAAGAGGATAAAGGCAGATGACATTCCAGAAGATTAATGAAAAATATTATTTTCAACTAGGGTTTTTTTGGCTCTACTAGTAAATTCAGTATGTCATGATTTGAAATTATGCCGATTATTTTTTTTCTGTCTTCAGGATCAACTACGGGTATCATGTCAAACGGATAAGAGTTCATCTTTTGAATTACTGAATATAGATATTCACTAGGTAAGACAGTGAGGACTTTTTCATACATTATATCTTCAATGGTTGTGATATCACGAGTTTTTTTGTGAGATTTATCGATTTCGCGTTTTGAGACAATTCCAACTAGAACATCTTTTTCATCAAAAACTAAAAAGGGTCTTTTGTCTAGTTCATTATTTTCAAGAAAGTCCTTAATTGTAACATTCTTTGTTGTTTTAAGAAATGCTGTATTGATTACCGTCATAGCAGTCATGTCTGATACTACTCTTCTAAAATAGCCAGGAACTAAGCCCATTTCTATCGTTCCTACTTTGAAATGGATGATTTTCTTTAGTTTGCGCTGAAGCTCAACACTAGAAATAATCATAGTCATAAGAGTTCCAAGAACCAAAAGTGAAAACAGGCTATTGTTCAAAATATTCACTTGCAACAATGACAACATCAATGCCAAGTCCACGGCACCTTTAGACATAACACCGTATGCAACAGTCGTTGCGGGTCTCATCTGAGCAATACGTACTGCAATGTAAGAACTGAGAAATTTCACACCTATCATTATTACAAGAAAACCAACTATTACCCACAATTCTAAATCAAGAAATGCAGTGCTAAAATGAAGTCCTATTCCTGCAAAGAAGATCGGGATAAAGATTCCATATCCCACAGCATGAACATTTTTTGAAATCTCGTTAAATTCCTCTTTACTCATCCTTGAAACTGCAATTCCTAAAAGAAGCGCACCGATTGCACCATGAACCCCACTAATCTCAGCAAAATATGCAACAAGTAATATCACTGCAATTACGATTCCAAAATAAATTTGGGTAACTTGAAGATGTTTTTTTATAAAACGGAAAAATCTGGGTAAAATAAATACTGAGACAAGTCCTGCTACTACAAAGAAAATAATCATTTTTGCAAATAACCAAATAAATTCTGAAAACACAGGAGTCTCACTAGTATTGATTTGAATCATTATACTTGTAACAATAATTGCAATGAATTCCACAATCGCAGCTACTGTGAAAATTTCAAGACCAATTGTGGATTTTAATTTTCCAAGATCACTTAGAACTTTAGCAGTAACACCCAAACTAGATGCCGCAATAACACTAGCAATCGCAAATGATTTAATAAAATCCATATCTAAGGCCAATCCAAAAAAGCCAGCAACTATGAAAGGAATCAAAAATGCAACTACAGAACCTGCAAAGATTCTACCTCTCATTACGCGGAATAATCCAGGTAAATCAATTTCTTCAAGACCTATCAAAAAAAATAGGAAAAATACACCAATTGAGACAAAAAGTTCTATTTCATCAATTGGCTGAACAAGTGCAAAAAGGGCCGGACCGACTATTATTCCTCCAAGAACATTTCCTAAAATTGTAGGTTGGTTAATCCTATGCAGAATTTCACCAAATAATTTAGCAGATAGGAGTAAAATTCCAATATACAAAATAGATTCAAAAGCCAATTCTCAAACAAATCTCCTGATTAATTTCAGAAATTAATAGAAATTTCCCATACAAGTAGTTATTGACGGAGACATTCCAAGACAACAAGACATACTAAAAAAGAGTTGGTTTAATGAGACAAAAATCTAATTTTAGAAGTTTAAGAGTTTTTTATCATGAGCACCTTTTAGGATTAGAATTAATTCTTCAACAGTGCAAGATCTAAATGATTCAGGAAAATCACCAAGAGTTAATTTTTCAATTTTCTTTGCTTTTCTTTTTACTACAAATTTTACTGATCCAAGAATTGTTCATGATACATGACATTAATAAAATCAATTATTTCTCTAGTTGATTCCTCATTCATTATCGATTGTTCCACCTTGACCATATAGTACATGCATGGTATAGGTATCTACAACATCAGGATGATTTCGTAATCTTTTGACAATCTGTTCAACCCCATTAGGATCAGAGGTAGAAATTTTAATGAAAATATCATATTTCCCCCATACGCCATTAATTTCAATTATTTCAGACAATTCTTTCAATTCAGAAATTAGCGTAGTTTCACTACCAGTATTACAATTTATCAGAATGTATGCTTGCATACAGTAAATCATGTTTAAAGTAAATAAAGATAATGAAAAGCGGTTCTGCTAACTTGTCGAGACCTGAAAAGCATATTTAAAATCACGAATTTTTCAAAAATTAGAAAAGAAAACCCAGTTTAGAATAATTTAATTTTGATTTTTTCTCCAACTGCAATTATTCTATCAGAAGGAACAATTTCTGATTTAAACCCAGATTTTATCTCAAGTGATTCAAGTTTGTTTGTGTCAGTATTTAGATTTATTTTGATTACCCTGCCTATGTTTTTTCCATCAACATCTGCAACTTTATCTCCAGGTTTTATTGGAATAGAGTTTAAACTTAGTCCGGTTTCATTGAATTCCTCAAAATAGTCTTGTGACAAAAAGTATTCTTTTGATAGTCTTTTTTTTACCAAAATTCCAGATATTGAAAATTTCTGCGGATCAATTAGAACGGATTTAATTTTTCCACAATCCTGCCCTTTGCTATCAAAAACAGTTTTTCCAATAAATTGTCGAAGATTCCAATATTTTGAAAATGGTGTATTTTGCACAGTCATTTTAAATCTCAAGAAATTTCTCCCGCACATTTTGCAGAGCAACAAACTCGATACATATCATGAAATTAACTAGAAAATTTTGCTAATCAAAACTGAAATCAATGATAATTGACACAAGACATACTCTGATGTTCATTTTCTAATTTTAGAATAAATCAAAATACCCTGGGCGACCACACCACCAATTACAATACCCAATCCAATTAACCATTCTTGGGAAAACCAGTCATAATTAGTCAAAATTAAAATACCTACTAAAATTGCAATAAGAATTACTAACGTAGAAATAATTAGATTTTTAGCCATGGTTAGATTCTCTCTAAGATTTTTTTCTTTTTCTTGGTAAATTCATCATTAGTAATTATTCCAAGCTCTTTGAGTTTAGCCAATCTTTCTAAAATCTCAAGACTAGGAGTACCATATTGTGTGCCAAGTTTTATTCTACCAATAATTGTCTCAAAAAAATTAAAAAATGCATTACTAATTTTCTTGTAAAATTCAGGACTATTTTTTTTAAATTCTGCACCATGCTCTGAAGTTTTTTCTCGGATTTTTTGAGAACCACTTTTCAGTGAATCCCAATAAGGTTTTGATTTTAGAAAATCAGTACCGGTAGAACTTACCTCTGCTATCTTTTCTAATGATTCTTTTCCAAAGTTTTTTGTATGTTCTAGAGTCTGAGAATAGTTTTTTGCTAGCGTGTCAATGATTTTTTCTTGTTTTTTCTTAATTGCTTTGTTGTCGCTTTCAGATTTCTTATTTTCAGTCACCATAAATTCTCAATATCTACAACATTAATGTAAATCGATTATTTTAACATCTTGATTCTTAGGAGATACTAATTTTTCTAAAAAACCAAGGCAATTATTCAGGCTCAGGATTTTCATCTTCTTTCATCAAACTTTCCATAATATGACCATGAGATAATTTTTGGAATACAAACACCGAGTCAGCTATCAAAATTATTGCAATGGTTAGACCCACGCCAGATATTATGAATGGTAAAAATGGCAAGATCATGATATCTCCCAAATAAGGTTGAATTACCGCAATAATTATCAAAACAAAACCTGTAAAGAAAATATTTCGGAGTAACCTATGAAGGGGTTTTTCTTCTAGTTGCTGTGTATCAGCTGGAATTAGTTTTGTAGATAATATGTCGGAGATATTTGTGACTAAATTTTCTATTTTACCAAGCATTGCAATTACAGGATATACAATTAGTAATATGCTGATTATAGTCAAAAGGATTTCAGGTTCGATTGGAAGTGGAATTCCAATTGTTGAAATTATAATTACTATATCATCATTAAAGTAATCTATTAGAGCAAGAATTGCAATCACGATCATTAGATTGACAAAGAATTTTGGTCCATGTGTTTTTAGAATCTTATTAAATTGATTGTTATCATCAGGAGTATTCATCAGATTGTTAAAGAATTTGCCAACGATGTAAATTGGATTTAGAATATTTATTGGTATATGACTTGTTTTATCTGCAAGTGTTGGCAATATTTTTAGCAATAAAGGCATACAAAACATCGTAGCCAATGTAACAAGCATTGTAACAGGATACAGTGAATCTCTAACAGAGCCGCTATCTACTGCCTGTTTTGCCATTATAAACGAGAATTCACCTCTAGGAACCATGACAGAGCCAATTGTAGAAGAACTGATCATTCCATGACCTCCTATTGATGCACCAAAGAAATTTCCAATGAATTTTCCAATAACAGCCAAAATTATTATCGGAATTGAAATCAAAGCAACATCAGGAATTGTCATGATGTTTACCAACATTCCAATAGATACAAAAAATATTACACCAAAAAAGTCTCTTAGAGGAAGAACTTTTTTTGTAATACTTTCAGAATGTTTTGATGATGCAATTATCATTCCCATGATAAATGCACCAATTGCAGAACTTTGACCAAGAAAATGTGCCAAAACTGCCAATCCAAATCCCAAAGCAAGTGCTGTGATAAAAGGGCCTTCAGGAATATCCAATCTATGTATTTTCTCTAATAGTTTAGGAATTAATTTAATTCCAAGAGCTAATGCGATGACAAAAAATGTCAAACTTTGTAAAATCAAAATTCCAACTCCTGTAAAATCTAATTGTGCACCATCAGATGCATTACCCAAAATCACTAAGAGTAATACTGCTGCAAGATCTTCAACGATTAAAATTGTGATTATAGTATCAAATTCTTTTGTTTTGACTAGTTTGAGATCTCGCATTATTCGTAGAGAAATTGCTGTGCTGCTAATTGACAATATTCCTGCAAGATATAGCGCCTCTAAATGGGACCATCCAAATGAAAAGGCTCCAATGTATGCCAGAAAAAACATTATTGATAGTTCAGTCATACCCACTGTGATTGCTTTCATGCCAGCCTTGCGTAATTTTTGTAGACTGAATTCTAATCCAACAACAAAAAGAAGGATGATTATTCCTAATTCTGCTAAAAGGTTGATTAGTTCTACATCATCTACAATTCCAAGCCCATAGGGTCCTGCAATCATTCCAATTAAAATAAATCCAATAATTGTTGGAAACTTTATCTTTTTCATTATTCCTGCACCAATCATTCCTCCACCTAGCAGTAATGCTAAAAGCGCAAGAAATTGTGTAACTTCTACTTCCAAGAATCTGCCCCATCAAATTTTTTAAAAAAAAGATTTAATGTATTTTCAAACTGATTGTTCAATTTTTGTAGATGTGTAGGGACTACTGACAATGTTTCTTTATCAAACCAAGGATCTGTTAGATACAAATTCCTATTCATTTCGACTTGAATCCAAGGAACAGGATTGTTTCCATATGTCTTTGTAATATGGCCACCATGGAATGGATCATTTAATGAGATGTCATTTCTTTCAATTCCATATGATTCTGAGATGCTTAAAGCCAACAATTCCATCATTTCCTGAGATGCAGCCTGTCCATCATTATTTGACAAACAAAATTTTGGCCTTTTATTGTTCTTAGCATCAGGGGAGATTCCTGGTGCAACTGATGCCATTGAATGGCAATCCAAACACAATCGTAATTCTAATTCTTTAAGACTTTTTTGAATTGAATTATGGTAAGGTAAATAATACAATTCAAGTAGCAATGTTCTCAGAGAATCATCGGGTTCTTTCCTTTCATGATAAATTGGTTTTTTGTAACATGTTGTACTTTTAATCACACCGTCAGGATTTGCAGGAGGTAAATCGTCTTGTGAGCGATTAAGATCAACGAATGCTCTTGCAATATTTGATTTAATAACACGTTGAACTTTATCTCCCAAGTCATACATTTCAATTACAAAAGGATCAGAATCATCAAAAAGATCTTTATTTGTAATACATAGATGTCCATCAAGTTCTACAGGTTTCTTTCTTCCACCATGTGGAATTGATAATAAAACAGGTAATTTTTCTAATTTAATCCCTCTGCTATCCCATCACGTCTAACTTCAGCAACACCCTGAAATCCATCTTGTGTTTGAAGTTTCATTGTAGCATGAATTGCTCCATGATAAAATGAATATCGTTCTTTAATAGAAATGTCATATCCCATTTCTTTGAGATGGTCAATAATTTCAGTTCTAAATCCTCCATCCTCTATACTGACATTGCCTCCAATTGAACAATGAAAACGGGGTCTCTCAATTGCCTGATCCATAGATAAATTACCATCAATTATTCTCGATAGAAACTGTGTAATGGTTGAAAATATCCTCTGACTTCCAGGACTTCCTACTACCATCCAAAGTTTCGAATTATTAAAAATCAAAGCAGGAGATACCGAAGTCCAAGGTATTGCATTTGGTCGAATATAGTAGGGATGATTTGGAGTAGTAAACTCAAATGCAGACATGTAGTTGTTGTAAAGAAATCCTAATCCATCAGCAGCTGCTTTTGATCCATACGCCAGTTCTACAGACTGGGTAATTCCTACAGCATTACATTCATCATCCATAGTTGAAAGATGTGTAGTATCCTCCCCTCCAAAATCAGGATCAATCATCGGCAATGTTGCATCCATGGAATTATGAATAGAATCAGCCATCTGTTTTGCAAAAGTTCTCTGTAGATGTAATTTATCTTGAATTTGATCATATGTATGACGATCAAATGGTCGTTGTACTCTATGCAAGAATGCTTTTCTAAATGTCTCAGCAACAAAATGGTATGAGCTAGGTTTTGAGCTACGTAGAAACTTGGATGGGAGATGATTTAACATCATTAGTGTGAGAAGTAATGTTCTTCCAGCTGCTGGCGGAGGTAAAGTTGATACTGTTACATGGCGGTATTTCCTACTAATTGGTTTTCGAATTAGTGGTTCTGGGATGAATGCTAAATCTTCTTCACGAATCAAACCATGATTATTTTTCATGTCTTGGGCAATTTTTTTAGCAATATTCCCTTGATAGAACACACGGTATCCATATTCAGAAATGGCAGTAAGGGTTTTAGCCAGATCTTCTTGAACAAATCTATCTCCCACATCATACGGAACAAGACCATCTTTTAGGAAATATTTTGCACCAGATTTTGATTTTATTGAAAGAAAATTTTCTAATTCTTTTTCCTGTAAGGAATGCTGAAGTTGAGTAATTTTGTATCCTTTTTTTGCAATATGAATTGAGGGTGCAACAATCTTTTGCCATTCTAATCTACCAAATCGTTCATGTAAAAATCCAATTAATGCCAGAGTACTAGGCACAGTTGTTGCCTTGTATCCAAGTCGACGATTTTTCTTTTTACTATAGACTGATGAATGTGCCAATGAAGGAGAACGGCTAGACCCATCTATAGCATATGATTTTCCATTTAGATAAATGATGCCCATGGATTGTCCACCGATTCCAGAAGATTGAGGCTCACATACGCCTAGTGCGATGGCTGTAGCACATGCAGCATCAATAGCATTACCTCCTTTTTTGAGCATTTCAACTCCTGCTTTTGTTGCATCTGGAAATGCAGATGAAACCATCCCTTTTTTTGCAATAGATGATTTTTTGTTTTGAGTTGGTCTGAACGAATTTTCGATTTGCTTGAGGTTCAATTTGATATTTCTTCCTTTGATAAGATGTAAAAGAAATTATTTGAAAATGGCTGAAAACGTATTACTTTCCACAGTACTTTGGTTAAGATTTGAACTGATTTGTGTTCATTGTTTTTAGATTGCAAACGAAAAATATTAAAAAGAATATTATCATCAGATACATTTTCAAGACACATAATTCTAATTTTCAACAATTATTTCAATTCAAACTAGTACAAATACTGATCTTGATTGATAGAGAAAAAGATAAAACAGGTATTTTTGCCTAAAAATATTTCACTGTTCTACTATAAGATACAGTAGATTTATGGAAATTTAGAATGGTACAAACTAAAGCAGAAAGAAGTGCTGCTGCAGTAAAAGCAGCAAGAACTAGAAAAAGAAATGCAAAGCTAAAAGCAGAAGGTGCAGCAAAAACAGCTTCCAAAAGAAAGCGAACAGTAGCAACCAAGAAAAGATCTACAACTGCAGTAAAAAAGCGTAGTGTTTCAAAACGTAGTGCTCCAAAGAGAAAAACTGCAGTAAAACGCAGAGCCGCTCCAAAAAGGAAAACTACAGTAAAATCCAAAGGAAGAAAACGATAATTAGACATCAAGCCCTTTCTAGATTTTTTAGTAAAAAAACTAGAAAAGGACTTTAACATTGAGTCTTTTTCCTATTTTTCCTTTTTTAATTAGAATTTTAGTAAAAATAGTTGATGATTGAAAATAATACGATAGTCGTTACTCTTTGGAATTCATTGAGTATTTGCAGGCTTTTTCTGTGACCATGCCTGCTCATTTATTGTATGACATTTACAGTCAGCAGATTTTCCTTTACAGTTTTTTTGATGTAGTGGTTTATCACATTTGTTACAATCAGGATCTCTCCAGCTTGCTTGATTTCCACAATTTGCACACCTCATTTTTTATATCTAGTCAGACTTTTGGTTTAACTTTCTAATAAATAAATCTCTAAATGACTAAAATCAACATGAAATCAATTGATTTTTTTAATTATTTAAAATAAAATTAAATCACAAATAATTGAATAAAATGAGATGAAACATTTGATCATAATTTTTTAATTATGAAATTTTGAATAATGCTTTTGCATTTTTGTACATAAAATTATCTCGAAATGCTTTTTTGATGTTTAGTTTTGCTACAAAATTAAGATATGAATCCATAGTACTGATTGGCCAATCTGTGCCATACAAAAGATATCTAGGTTCACCAGCATAGTTTATCAATTCTGCAACTTTGTCTTTCATCATTTTTTCAAAAAAGTGATCAAAGGATCCAACAACCAATCCAGATACATCCGCATAGACATTTTTATTTTTATAAATTACTTCTTGAGCATCCTGTATCCAAGGATTTCCTAAATGGCACATTACAATCTTCAATTCAGGATTATCGACAGCTACATCATCTAAATTAAGAGGTCTTGAATATCTCAATTTTCCTTTTTCAGAATATGTGTCTCCAGTATGAAACATTACTGGAATGTCAAATTCAATACAAATATCATAGACCTTTTGATATCTTTCATCATAAGGGTAATAGTGTTCATAACCAGAGTAAACTTTCATGGCTTTAATTTTACCATCTTTAATCAATTGTTTATAATTTCTCAGATCATCATCAGTGTGGTGATCAATTGTAAATCCAGCTGCAACACCAAGATTATCATATTTTTTAATTCCCTCAATAATTTGTTCAGTGGATGGTCTTTCAGCATTAACCTTGTATGATGACAAAATTATTGCATAATCAACATTGTTACTAGTCATTTCAGTTTGAAGCATTTCTAATCTGTCTTCTAATAACGGAATGTGTTGTGTTAATTCATATTGGTTTACATGAACATGGCAGTCAATAATCATGATTTTTCTTCAAAATGTGGATTTTTCCATTCAATAAAAGTTGCATAGTTAAGTGATCTAGGATCCTTCATGTAATTAGGCAATATTTTGACAAATTTGAAATGATTTCGGAGTTGAAAAGTTAAAACAGGTTCTTTTATTTCATGACGTTTTACTTTGACAACATATTCTATTGGTGAGAGTTCTTTTGCAAAGTCACAGTAGTTGAACAATCTACCTCCAGCAATAATTCTTCGCAAGTTTAGTTTTATTGCCAAGGCTTGTCTTGCACTATACAACTTTGTTGCAACCCCCAATCGTCTATGATTTGGATGGGATGACACATCAGCACCATATAGTGAATCCCCTTTTGGGTCATGATTTTTTAAAAAACTATCTCCACATGCGTCTTTCCAGGTATGATCTTTATACTCTGGATCTAGGCGAACTATCAAACTACTACAGGAACCAATAATTTTTTTATTATATTCTGCGACAAATTGACCTTGGGGGAAAATCTGTAAATGTACTTTAAGTTGTTCAGGTTTCCAATAGACTCCTTCTGCAGCCATAACAGGGAAAGCAGCTTTTTGTAATTCAACTACTTTAGGTATATCTGCCTGTCTCATGTTTCGTATTATCACATGACTGTGTCTAGATTGAATTGACATTGAACTATTTATTTCCTCATGTGTATTGACCTAATATCTTATGATCAAAAACCATTTTCTTAGAAATAGATTTGTTCATAAATATTGAATAAAATTTTTTTAACGTATCATTTACCCCAGTTTAAATTTCTATAAAGAATTGTGATTAGGGTTATTTTAATCTGATGAATAAGCATATTTAGAATAATTTTTGATTCATTTTAATTTCAATACATTGTTTTCATCTTTTTCTTTTTTCGTTGATCCTTTTCTTTAGAAGACGATTTTAAAGAATAGTCATATTCAGGATATAGTTTTGCAAAACGCTGCTCAACTCCTTCATTAGCATCATAGTTTGAAAAGTCCATAAAACTCACACATTATCCTCGTTGTGCCAAACTGAATCTTTTTCTTTACATGAGTCAGAACAATAATCCGAATTAATTTCTAACTTGCCACCACAATAATTACAATGAATTGATGGATCATAATGTGTTTTATCAGATATTGATTCGTGATAGTTTAGCAACTGTAATTTATACTAACAAATTGTTTAAAAAACAATACATAATTGATTTCATCTAAAATGAAATCAACTCAATGGTAGTATAAATAATTAGATTTGTGTTTTACAATAGATATTCAGTGTTACAAAAACGTTGTAAAAGATGTCATCAACTGTTTGATAACAGGGCTAGTGATTATTGTACATTTGAATGTGCATTGAATCACTATTCAAATTTTGAGAGGTATGTTGATGCACAGTGAACAGTGTCCTGCGTGTGAAAGTATTATTGAGGAAAACTCTGGAAAGTATTGTTCGAATGTGTGATTTTTTGCGTCAATTTCTCAAAATCATGGCAAGAAAAAAAAGTATGATTATTCTTGAATTTAAAAGGTGATTTTTATGCCTGATGAATCATGTGGAAAGTATGGGGAGTATTCACTAAATTACTCATTATGTGAAAAATGTAAAGCGCCAGTTGTGTTTATCTATAGAATATGTGCAACTAGGACCCCATTGAATATCACCATGAATGGTTTTGTTTTAGAATTGATGATAGTAAATTGCTTCCTGCAAAGTCGTATTCATACCAAAGATACAAAATTAGTTTTTCATATTAGATAATAATTTTTCAAGTTCGGATTAAAAATTATTCCTATTTAGGGTTTCAAAAAAGAAAAAAATTATTTTGTAAGTACTAGAGAGTAGCTTACAGTGAATGGTGTATCATTCATGGTATGAAGTGCCAAAGCATTTCCTGAGAACATTGTAGAGCCTGATGCTTTTGATGGAACCAATATGAGTGCATAGAATGTTTCACCATCGGCAGTCCAATAAGGAAGTCCTCTAAGTTCACCTTTAGTCATAGGCCCCAGCAAAGTTACAATTTGAACAGGCTCTGATGCATCCCATGTTAAGTGACCAGAATATGTTTTCTCACTTGGTCCCAACAAGATTGCAAGCTGATGTGATTCATGTCCAACTCCAGGATCTTGTTTTGAAGTTACAGTTCCTTTAATCAGTTTATCACTTGATGTAGAATGCTCTGTGTATGTTACAGAGTAGGTCACAGTGAATGGTTCCATATTTTTAGTATGAACTGCAATTGCATTTCCTGAAAACTGCCAAACGCCTGAAGAGGTTTCTCTGTCAATGAATGTTAATCCAAATTTAGTTTTGCCATCCATAGTCCATATAGGTTGTCCTTTTGCCATTCCATCTTTTAGTGGGCCATGCAATGCTACAAGCTGAACATTTTCAGATGCAGAATATGTTACATGTCCACGATAAGTGTTTTCACTTGGTGGAAGAATTATTGCAAGCTGATGTCCTTCATGTCCTTGACCAGGGTCTTGAACTGATGTTATAACTCCAGTAACAGTCTTTGGAACTTTTAGGGTTGAAACTTCTTTAGCTTTCTCCATCGTTTCAGCTTTTGCGTCTTTCTTTGGTACTTCTTTAGCTTTTTCAGCAGATTCTGATTTCTTTTCAGATTTTACCTCTTCTTTCTTTTTTGCCTCAGATTTTACTTCTTTTTGAGATTCAGAGCAGAGTCTATCACCACAAACCTTCTTTGAGTTAATTGCACTGGCTGCAGTGCCTTTGCTTTTTAGAGCGTCAGCTGATTCAATTAATCCCAATGGAGTGGCAATTGTTCCTGTAAGTAATACAGCAACTGTGAAAATTGCTAAAAGTATTGTTTTGGTCATTAGTGTTCTTTTTTTGATGAACATAATAAGTGTAAAGAGTAGGGCTTTGTGCTGAATTGAATCAATTAGCCTCAATTTAACCAACTAGCATTAATATCAAATTTTTAAGATACATCTTTTGAAATTTCAATAAACAAAGTATTTACATATTGAGGAGAAATTAGAATGAACATTTTGAGAGTACAGTATTGGATATTCATGTTATTTTTTATTCCATTTATTCCAATAGTCCACGGAATATCGGGTGAGAACCTAATAGATTTTCCAGGTGCATTTATCACTATTGGAGGTATTTCAATTGACGACAGTCTGATTGCTGCGCTTACAAATATTGAAAATATTACTAGTCAGTTTGGGATTGAGGTATCATTTACTGAACTGATTGCATACTCAATTGGAATGGTCATTTATGGAATTTTCATTTGGAATTTCTACAGATTTCTTGCAAGACGTGAAATGATTCCATTAGGTCTTAAAAAATATCAAACAGATGGGAAAAAAATTACATCGATTATTGCATATATTTTCAAATACGTCATAGTCTTTCCGCTGGTTGTTTTAGTTTGGTTTGTTGTTTATTCTACATTTTTGTTCTTTATGGCCCCAGACATTCCCACAGAACATGTTTTTTTAATAGTAATATCGCTTGTAGTTACAGTTAGAATCTCAGCATATTATAAAGAAGATCTTGCAAAAGATTTTGCAAAATTAATCCCCTTTGCATTATTAGGTATTTTTCTTACCAGTAATATTTTCTTTACACCTAATGACATCATAGATAGAGCTTATGGTTTCATTCCATTTTTGGGAAAAATTATTGGGTTTGTAACATATGCGATAATAGTTGAAGCAATTTTACGGATTTTATTTTTAGTGAAAAGAAAGATTTTGCCAGCAGCTGATGAAAAACTTGAAGGGAAAATTGAAGAGCAGATTAATGAAAAAATAAAAGTACATGTAGAAAAAATTGAAGAGAAACAAGAGAATCTAGAGAAGAAAATTGAGAAAGAAACAGATGAGATTGAGAAGAAAATTGAGAAAGAAAATAATTCAAGCCAGGATGGAAAGAAGAAATAATTTTGGCAGGAGGCTCAACAAAAGCAGTTTATGCAGCACTTTTTGGGAATCTTGGAATTGCAGTTACAAAATTCGTGGCAGCTGCAATGACTGGCAGTGCCTCAATGTGGGCAGAATCCTATCACTCTGCATCAGATACGGCAAACCAAATTCTCCTGTTATTAGGAATTAGATTAAGCAAAAAACCTGAAACAGATTTACATCAATTTGGTTATGGAAAATCGCAATTCTTTTGGTCATTTATTGTAGCAACCATGATCTTTGGAATTTCAGGAATTTTGTCATTAGAGCAAGGATTTTCATCTTTGTTAGGTGAAGAACACCAATTTGAAAACCCTATAATCAATTACATAGTATTGATAATAGCGGCAGGATTTGAGGGAAATGCATTAAGAATCGCAATTAGTCATTTCAAAAAACCAATTGTTAAACGTGGAGATAAAGCTGGTTTTTCAAATTTGTATAAAGAATTCAAAAACAGTAAGGATACATCCATTCTAACAGTCATAGTTGAAGATACTGCTGCCTTGTTGGGAATCGGTGTTGCAGCAGTTGGGATTTTTCTTACAGACATTACAGGGAATACACAATATGATGCAATTAGCTCCATCATCATTGGAGCTTTATTGATGTCTTTTGCATTTTTCTTGGCAAAAGAAAATCGGGGATTATTGTTAGGTGAATCAATTTCTGATGAACAGAAAAAACAGATCTTATCTTTAGTGAACACAATACCTGAAGTTCACAAAGTGGTCACTATGAAAACTATGCACCTTAGTCCAACAACAGTGATTGTTGGAATTGAAGTCAATCTAATTGACGGATTAGACACAGACAAGATAGAAACTATCACAGATGAAATTGAACAGCAAATAATGACAGTTTTGCCACGGTCAAAAAAAGAATATATTTTTGTAGAGATAGAACGCTAATTTATTAAATCAAAATTGTCTTTTCAAGATTAATTATTTTTCAATTTAGGTATGTGTGAAATCTTTTCCACAATGTGGGCAAGTATTATTTTTTTGATCTCTTTTTTTCCTCAATTCTTCTGTAAATGCAGATGCCATAATTCCTGTAGGAATTGCATATACTGCAATTCCAAGTATTGCAACCCCAGCACCAATTATTTTTCCAGCTATGGTTACAGGATACACATCACCGTATCCTATAGTTGTAAGTGTGATAACACCCCACCACATTGACGATGGAATACTGGAGAATAATTCAGGCTGGGCCTCATGCTCTGCATGATACATTAAGCTAGAGGCAAAGATCAGCACGATAAATAGAATGAAAAATGCTACGGCCAAATCACCTGCTTTTGATTTGAATACATCACCTAGTGTCTGCATGGGTTCAGAATATCGGGCAAGTTTGAATAATCGAAATAGCCTCAAGAGTCGAATTATTCTAATGAATCTCACATCTGTTACTACAAATGGCAAAAAGAATGGCAATATTGCAGCTAGATCAATTAGCATCATGGGCGTGACCAAAAATCGAATTATACTGTATTTGGAATGTTGGTATTTTGGATTTAATTTACAAACGGTTATTCTTCCTGCATACTCTACTGTAAAGACAATTATTGAAAATACTTCAAAAGGAGTAAATAAATAACCATATTCATCCAAAACAGATTCTTCTGTTTCAATAATTACAACTAGTACATTTACAGCAATTAGTATAATTATGAAAATTTGGAAACTTTTTGTAATTTTGTCATTAGTAGTACCTTCTAAAATTTCATATGCTCGTTGCATTGCTTTATTGGTCACTTGATATTCATCTTTGATAATGTTTAGTTTTAAACAGTTCTCATTAGGTTTTTAATAATTCTTTAAAAATACAATTGAATTCAAAAAAATCTACAAAAAGTCAGAGAAGAATTATTTTTGATAATTTTTGACTTAGAGCCATTTCTTTCGTTTAAACCACGCAATCATAATTCCCGAGATAGCTGCCATTCCAGTTAACATGACAAAATAACTTCCTTCCCATTGCAATTCTGGAACATATACAAAATTTGTTCCATATATCCCAGCTATGAATGTAATGGGTATGAAAATAGATGCAATTATTGTAAGCGTCTTCATCACCTCATTCATTCTATTGCTTACACTCGACAGGTAAGTGTCTAGCATACCACCAATGACATCGCGCAGTCCCTCTATAGTGTCTATTACCTGAATAACATGATTGTAAACATCTCTCAGATAAGTTCTAGTGTTATCAGAAATCAGCATTGTTGAATCACGTCCAAGAAAATCTATTATTTCACGAGCAGGCCAAATTGATTTTCTCAAAGAGATCATTCGACGTTTTAATGTTTGAATTGTCTGCATAGTATCGGCAGTGGGATTTTTCATCAATTCTTCTTCTAATTCCTCGGTAATGTCTCCAATTTTTTCTATAACTAGAAAATAACTATCAATTATTGCATCAATTATTGCATAAGATAGATAATCACTTTTAAGATTTCTAATTGCACCTGTTTTGTTTCTCAGTCGTTTTCTAATTTGATCAAAAAAATCAGCCTCAATTTCTTGAAATGTAATGACATGATCTTTTGCCAGAATTATTGAAATTTGTTCCAATTCTAGCTTTCCTGTTTCATTAATATAATGAGGCATTTTTAACATTATCATAACATAATTATCAGAAACTTCAATTGAAGGTCGCAATTCAGTATTCATAATATTTGCCTGATGAAGTGGATGAATTTCAAAACTATTTCCAAATGCTTCAATGATTTTTGGATCATGTATACCAATGACATTAATCCATGAAACATTTGGTTTGTCCTTAGATTCTAAACATTCTTCAATTTTTACATTATTTTGTTCACTAATTGTTTCATTATCATATTCCATCATATCTATTCGAATGTTTTCTACTCTTTTTTCTCCAACATGAATCAGAGCTCCTGGACTTTGTCCAATTGTATCAGATAGTGAAATTTTTTGAGTTTTTGTTTTGTTTATAATCTGGGAAATTTTTGTAATATCTTGCAATCCCAAATCTTTTGTAATTTCTTTAACTTTTGATGTCTTGCTTGCAACTCCAACAATAATGAACCCTGCAACTATTGAAAAGATTATGCTAATTACTAGTGGAGTAAAATCACCGACAACTGCAGCCTGATAGATTGCTTCTACATCAGTGGCAGTTCCTGCTTTTGCAACCAATCCAATAACAGAGTCAAGTAAGAAAAACAGGAACGAAATTAAAGAGCCAATTATGATTGCAGTGACTACAGTAATTCTTGGTGGAACTTCAATATTTTTTTCACCCTTGTAAGGAGAAAGATACTTTTTGTATCGGATTATCATTAATGCCATACCTGTGATAATTAAAGTGGAAATTATCCACCATGTAACAAGCCAGGGTCCCTGTTGGGAGTCTATTTGTTCAACTCCAGAAATAAGATCTTGAATGTTACCAGTTAAAGGTAATGAAAGTAAAGATGTAGCTATTCCAATAACAATTTGATACAAAAAGGCAAAAGTAAACCCATAAACTAGTCTATTGACAATGATTCCAATTTGATCTCTCAATTTCCACCCATTATTTTCATTAAAGTTTAGTGTATTCTAATTGATGTTGGTTTATTTTTTATGACCTCTTCGATTTTGATTATAATCAGAGTCCTAGCATTAAACCATAAAGTTTTGCTCTAGTCTCTAACAATTCTTTTCTCAAATCACTAATATCTAATGCTAATTGTACAGCTGCTTCTTCACCTGAAGAATCAAGTTGTTTTGAGACCAATAATCTCAAACTGCTTCTTTTTTCACCTAACTGTATTTGTAGTTCATCAACTTGTTTTTCAAGAGATGAAATTTGCAATGAAACACTTGAATTTTCACTAATCTTAGTCATTATGGATTGGGGATCTACAGCGTTAATTTTTCCAATACCAACTTGACATGATTCAGGAATGATTCTATCAATTAGTTTAATATCAACAGAGTCAGAATCGGAACTTATTGTAATAAGTGGAACACGTATGCTATCTGCACCAGAACATGCTTCAAAGACAACATTGAATCTCATCAAATCAGGATTACTAGAAACTGGTTTTACAACAGATTCTGTAACAGATATGAGATTAGTATTCATTCCAGTAAGAGGTTGGCCTGTAATAGATTTTGGAAAATCAATCTCAGATACTTTGACATTTGGAGGAACATACAATACCAGTAAATATCTTCTTAGTTGGTCTTGAAGATCATTAAGTTCTTTTTTGAGTGAAATAATATTGTTTATGGTTTCAGGGTTTGGTATTTCATCAGTTTTTGGAAGGCTTTGTTTTGCAGTTTTTATTTGAGATTTCAAATCAGCTATTTGGGTTTCTAGCGAAGAAATTTTTTCAGAGATTCCGCCCTGGTTTAATAATATTGCAGAAATAGATTCAGGATCTGCAGCTTTAATAATTACAGAGCTTATATAACAAGAGTTTGGCTGTATCATACTTCCAAGTTTTACTTGTTTTGTTTCACTGTCAGAAGTTACAAAAATCTCAGGTGCTCGAATTACTTTAGCTTTAGCACATGCATCAAAAATATAGGCATAGCCAGAAATGCTAGAGGATGTAGCTGCAGTTTTAGATGGGGTTAATTGTTTAACGGTAAATATTTTTTTAATTGTTCCAGCAGGTTCGCCTTTGGTAACTTTTTTTGTTTTAATTTCTCCTATTTTTTGTTCTGTAAGTTTTTTTGCCCATCCCATTTGAGATAATTTTTCAGCAGTGACAGGTTTTACACAAGATGCATTTCCAGAAGAAGCTTTTATGATCTTTACTAATCCTTCACTGCAGACTATTTGCTCTGCAGTAAAATCAAGTTTCATTTGTTGTTTGGGAGAAATGACATCAGCAAAAGTTTGAGATGTTAATGGACCCGAAAATAATATAACAGTTAAGAAAAAGGCCAGTAAACCAGTTAATTTCACACAAATTCTCATAATTTCACATATAAAAACTAGAACTTGATTGAGTCAAATTTCAACTAAATCAATTTGTGTCCTTTTTATCTAATCCCAGATTTTTGAGAAACTTGTTTGCCTCAATTAAGGCATGTTTTTTTATTTTTACACGTTCTTCTTTATTGATGGATTTTGATGCCTGATGTAGGATCTCATCCATGAGATGAATCCCGCTCTGAGCTCCCTTTCGTAGACCTAATTGATACAACAGAGGAAGATTGGAGAGATTTGATGATACTTCCAGATTAATTTCAGGAACATCAGGGGATTTTTTATTGGGAGATTCAATGTCAATGAATTTATCAACTACTTTTGAAAGAACATTATCAAGATTCTCGCTTAGATTGCGCTCAAGTTTTGTATTCTTTTCTTTTCTTGCCATCATTATAATTCGTTTAATTTTGAGAAGAGCTTGATTGGTATCAACGGAATCAAAATCATTTGCAGTAAGATTAACTTTAAAGTCGTTCATAAATGCAGAAATAATAAAAGATAATGCTTCTTTTCTGCATGAAGATTTTGTAGTTCCAAATGGACAATTGTCACAATTTGTAGTAAAATATCGTATTCCACGTTGACCAAAACTAGATAAAATGATTTTTCCTTGATCACGTAATTTAGAAATTGTTCTTGATGCAAGTCCTTCATCAATTAATAGAGCCTGGGAGATTTCTTGATTAGAATATGAACCTTCATCAATTAATTCTAGAATTTCTTTTTCTAGATCACCTGGAGAGCGCCTTGACGGCTCTTCAATTGCATCAGCTAAATAATGAGATACAAGTTTATCACCAGGTTGATGATTAATTGTAAATACTGTTCCATCAAATTCAGCATCTAGTCCAGAGGATGTTTCTGCTTTCAGGATTTTAATTAGAATTTTTTCTAAATTTTTAATTTTGAATTCTTTTAAAACATTAGACAACTTAACATTTGAAATTTTAAGATTGCCTGAAACATATTGATTGTATAAAGCCCATCTTACCTTTCTTTCATCACTTCTTTCAATTAATCGCAATAAACTACAAAAATGATCTATTTCATCCCATTTTATCTCAGAGAGTTCATCTTGAGAATTTTTGACGAACAGAGTTTTGTCAAGATTCTGCAAGAATTCTTCGAATTGTTTTATTGTTTGAGATTTTGTTTTTGTTGTTTGTTTAATTTTGACACTTTTGGATATTGCCTTGAACACATTATCTTTTGGCACAATAGAGTAAGTTCGAAATGGTTTTGTTTCATATTTTAGAAATTCAAAAAACTCTAAAGACGTGCCGTGAATAGAACGGGGTTCAAAAACTTTTAGTCCCATGAGTGTAGAATTAGAGAGCCCCATACACATATGAGATTATTTGATTATTTATGCGTACTAAGACAACTACATGACTAGATTTACATGAAAATAATTATAGGGAAATTTCATCTAAATCAAAATTTCATATACTTAAAATAAAATTAAATTATAATTTTTCATGAGTATATCCAGATTCTTCATTAAGATAAGCACCGTGATTCTAGAACCACCACCCCCCCCCCTTCAAGTACACTGACAATAAATTACAAAACTTTCACCAAAAGGAGAAGTTTTTTGTGTATTCATAAAGAAAATTTTGAATATAATAAAAGGCGAAGGAAGTTGAATATCAGGTAAGAAAAAGAAACTCTTCAACGATGATGATGAAGAAGAGTATCCTAAAATTAGAGTATAAAATAAAATTCCATCATGGCATTATTAACAGCTGATGAAATTAAAAAATTAGATAATGCATGTGGCATATTATCTAATGAAGATAAAGTAAGACATGTGGGTGTGATTAATGAGCTTGGAAGATTAGTTGCAGGTGGATTCAAAAAAGGAAAATCACCACTTTTAGAAGATGAGAAAATTTCCATGACATACATGCAGATGCAATTAGATTTTAAAATGAGAAAAGAGTTAGATGACGTATTGGGACCAATAGATTATATTGCATCAAGAAGAACTAAGCAATTGATCATTAGCGTGCCAATTGGAGAAAATTTAGTACTGATTTCAGCTGAACCTGATGCAGATGATAAATTAATTATCAAAAAAGCAGAAGAATTGTTTGACGACATTACAATTAAAACAATCTAAAATTACAAATTTTGTTTTAAATAATTCTTTAAAAATTATCTTAAGTTATATATCATATACAAAAATTAAAAAATAAGAACATAATTAAATTATTTTATTTTTACAATTCATTGACTAATCAGATATCTATTGTTTGAACATTTCAGAATCAGAGAGGCTGCCTTCGGCCCACCGCCTCGGTATTAACCTTGATCCATTGAAGAATTTTCAGTTGGCGTATCAGAGGATTTAGGTATTGTAGATATGGGTTCTTTACCAGAACCTTCTGAATTTATTGCCGACATCTTAAAGTTGTAAGATGCTTCATTTGAATGCCTCCAGTATTTCAGGATCAAATTTTATCGAACTGTCTTTTCGCATATTTTTGGATATTGAAGACAATATTCTTTGAATCAAGAGTAATCATCCTCAACAAATATCCAGGACAATCCCATTACATCCATTGCACAAGTATTTTGTCCAGATATTATTTCAGGGCGAATTTTTTCTCTTTCTTCTACTGGTGTTTCGACCAGAATTTTTGTAGGCTCAGATTGCCTTGGTTTCAAAGTTAAACTTTGCATTATGTAGAATCAAAGAATAATTATTATTTGACTATGCCCAACAATTTGTGGCATGCCTTTTATGGAACAAGGAACGATTTATGGAAATTTACATGCATACAAAATGTATACAAGACCCACAGCACAACGTCTTTTTGGAACTTACTCATTTAGAAAAAAGCAAGGAATAAAACATCACGAAAATGCTCAAAGAGCGTTAGAGATTCTAGCTTTGAATGGCACACTTACTACATGGGGAATGGCAAAAACACATCTCGATGATTCCGGTGGGATTAGGACTAAAGAAAAAGAATACAGAAGACTTCTTGTTGGCAGAATGGCAAGAGGAAAACACACCATAGGATTGTTGGAATCAGGATTGGTGGTAAAAAATGGAAAAAGATATGTGAAAGCACCTGCAGATCAATATAGATTATCATTACATGGAATTTTGTATTGTTTGGATGTTTTAGATTTAACAGATAAACAAATTGATACAATTGCTGAAAAATATGCAGAAGTACTTCCAATGGTTTTTGGGAAATGGGAATATCTAAAATCAAACATAGGAAAAGAGGTGTACAGATTAAAGAATCTAGCAGGAGGGTTGTTTATGGATAATATTCAAATTGCAAAGATTTCAAACTTTCCGGTTTATGAGTTGATGACATATTTGAATGTGAAATATCAGAATAATTTTGAACAGATAGAAGAAAAAGATTTGGCAAATCAAATATCTTTTTGGTTTTATACTAATTTGCTTGTACCAACAAGATTTAGATCCTCTGGAAAACGTTCATCGTTAGAGATAAAGCCATGGACAAAAATTATTCATGATGACATAACCATAAAAAAATGGTATTATGAATTTGTAAACGAAGCCATAAAATTTTATAATAATCGCTTTAATAAATTAAAAAAATTAGAAAAATAAAACAAATGATAAAGCCTTGTTCATTTTCATAATTATGCATACTGGCCAACAATTTCTTCTAGTTGTTCAAAAGAATATGGCTTGTGAATTGTTGTGATTAGTGACATACTTTTTGCCTTTAGGTGTTTTTTCTCATCCATAGAAAATGCAGTAATTAGGATGACATTTGCTTCTGGATCAAACTGTTTCATTTTAAAAAAAGCATCAAATCCATCCATTTTGGGCATCTTTATGTCCATAATTGTCAAGTTTGGGCGAACATCTTTGTATTTGGATACAGCGTCTTGTCCGTCTTCAGCAGTAACCACATCATATCCCATACTCCTAACCATGTAAGATGTATTTTCTAGCAGATCTATATCATCATCTACTAGCAAGATAGTTTTCTTCAATGACATACATCAAACAAAGAAGTCATTATGATAAAACTTTCGGAAAAATCATCCATAATTTATTCTGATGAGATAGGCATAGTTATGATAAAACAAGTGGGATTATTTTGGGCAGAAATTGTTCCCTTGTGTTGTTCAATGATATTTTTGCATGTAGATAGACCCAACCCGGTTCCCTTTTGTTTAGATGTTACAAGTGGTTGAAAAATATGTGATAATATCTCTTCAGGAATATTAGAACCAGAATTTTGGATTTTTATTATTATATTAGAATTTTTTTGTTCTATCATACATGAAATTTTCCCATCATCTTTTCCAATTGCTTGAATTGCATTAAGGAAAATATTGATAAAAACAATTTCCAATTTTTCAGAATCGCCAGTTATTTGAAGTTCAGTTTCGGGGATTTCTAGTAAAATGTTATGAGGTATTTCTATGGAATTTTTTGCAGATTGCATTAAGTCACTTATTTTAATTAGTTTTACATCTAATGGTGTAACACGGACATAATTTAACACATCATTAATTTGATGCGATATTGTATCAATAGAACGATTCATTCGTCTGACAACGTCTTTTATTTCATCATCATTTTTAGAATTTTTCTGCAATATTTCAGCTGAGCTCTTCACAGTTGCTAAAGGATTTTTTATGTTGTGAGCCATGCTTGCTGAAACTTCTCCAATAGCTGTAAGCCTCTCATTTTTTATTTTGACATTGGCCTCTGCCAACTGCTTTTCTGTATTGATCAATTTTTGTAGATTTTTTGCCATATCATCAAAGGATCTGCTAATTGTGTTGATTTCATCAATTTTGTTTGTTTTTGTATTTGTTGTCTTAAAATCACCATTAGAAATTGAATTAGCAGTTATTGCCAAATGTTTTAATGGAGACGAAACAGTACTGGAAATTAAAAATGCACCAATGATTGATGCAATCATACCTAAAATCGATACTCCGATGATTGAATTTCGTAATTCAACAAACTCATTAACAATAGATGAACTGTTTTGCTCTACTACAACTATCCAGTCAAATCCTTCAAAAGTTCTATATCCAGTGGATTGTGCATAAGAGACAAGACGAAAATTATCTACATCATCATCATCACCTAATTCAAAAAATCCAACGTCATTCCCTTTTTGTATAGTTCTAAAATAGGAAATCGGAGACTCATTCAAGAAAATTTCTTTGTTTGAGAAAATTTGTGCTCCATCATGATCTAGTAACAAAACAGTCCTTCCTGGAATGGTAAGAAGGGCAGATTCTTGAATAAAATCATTTAATAAATCATCAAGTGTAATCAAGACTCTTAAAATTCCAATAAAATTTCCGTCTGTATCCATGACACTGTATGCAAACTCTATAGAATAGTTTTGATAGGTCTCATTAAATTGAAGTTTTCCAATATATTGTCCATTTTCTTTTGTTTGTTGCCACCATTCCTCGTCACTTTGTGAATAATCTGATATTCCAGAAGCCAAAGCAACATTGGCACCATAAGCATTAGTAACAAAAAGTTCTTCTACAACATCATAGCCATATTCATCTTGATAGAACTCTATTGTTTCTAAAAGATCTCTTGTTAGAGCAACATCAGATACACCTCCTATGAAAGGATTATCTTCTGTAAATTCTATTTCCTGTTCTTTTATTTGTAAATACGCTTTGATATTTTCAAGTTTTTCAAATTCTTTATTTGAATCCAATAATGTATCACGAAGCAATTCTGTCTTTGATAATTCCTGAAAATCAGATATTCTGCTTTCTATATGCCTATCCAAATTTTGAATCATATTAAATGCAAATCCTTCATTTCTGGAGCCCAGGAGTTTTTTGATTTCCTGTACAGTCAAATCAAAAGTAACCAATCCTGTAATCGTAAAAGTAAGAGATATTCCAAACATGACTGCAATTATTAGAAAAGATATTTTCAAGGGATTAACTAGCCAAGATCAATTAATTGTGAATTTAAACATTCACTAATTTAAATGAAAAAAGGCATGCCACAATTTTTCCGCTATCGACAAATACTTTTTTCACATTTCTATAGCATGCAACTGCTATTAAGCAAAAAAACAAGCCATTCTGAGGCTACAAATAATCTGGTTGAAGGAATACCAGTAGAAGAAAGAGAAAATCCTTTGCAGATACAATCAATGCCTGAAAAAACACTACAAATAGAATCTATTTTTCATCAAACTAGATTAAATATAGAAATAGGAATGTACTGGATGTTAAGCAAGTACCAACAATCATTACATAAAAAACATCACCAAGAGACAACAAAATAAAATATTTGAGTCAAACAAATAAACTAAAAAGAACAGGTTTGTAGTAGGCATGCCACAATCCAAAATCTTTGATTAAATAACATTGTTTTTGCTGTTTTTTTTGGGATGACTTGGTGTAAACAGAATAGTTTAATTTTAGCATTAATTTTGATGTCATCATTTTTCATTCCAAATCTTTTGTCTGAAGCATATGGAGTGAAACTAAGTATTACTGAAATAAGATGTAAAAACCATCTTCCCAACTACATCAAACTTGGTGAAATAAATTACAAAGAAAGATACAAGAACAATAGAGTAGTAGATAATTGCATAAAATTATTCAAAGATTCAAAATCTGGACTCTATTTTGATCCCTCAAAAGTAATCATTACCAAAAATAGTAACACATCATTTAAAATGATATATGATAAATTAGTTGGGGAAAAATATCATATTATAAAATACCAAGTTTGCAATAACGAAGAAAAAACAAAACAGAAAATATTATTTCAATCAAGTTCTGAAAAATCCTTAATTATCCTTCCCAAATATCTAGCACCAAATCAATGTACTTATTTTTGGACTGAGGTTGTTTCTGGAAACGTTGATTCAATCACAATATCATGGGATACAGGAAATGAAAAATCACTAAAAATTAGAAAGACATTCAGGTAATTATCAACTAAACTTTTCTAAAAACTGAAAAATGGGATTAAAAATCATAGGTAAAAAGGTAAAGGCATGCCACAAATTAAAAGTAATTGTCAAATAACAAAAGTTGTTAGTTTGGTTCATGAACTCTTTGAGAGATACAAATTTCATCAAGAGTCAAAATAACGAAGAAAAAACCACTCTCTTTGTTTCTCGTAATCAGCCCATAAATTCTAATGATGATATAATTCTCTCAAAGAGTATTTTTTATGCCTGCAATAGATGCGACGGAGCATTAATTCCAATATCAATCTGTATCTTTTGCAAAAGGCCATCTTTACGAAGTTGTACAAATTGTGATATGACTATCGATACCAGATATCATGAATCCTGTAAAATTTTGATATCATTTGGAAATACAATTTCAAAAAAAAAGTACAGAGGAATTAAACGTATGAAAAAACAAATTATCGGAGTGCAACATTGATCCCATTACAATGAATAAGGTAAATTTTGCGCGATTATTTTTGGCCTTCAAGAAAGGCACGTATCTCGATATGTTTTGATGACCAACTCATAGATCGGATTCAATGAGATAGTGTCGCCATGTTTTAGAACAATTACCCAACTCAAGTTTAGAAAGTTCTTTTACCTTTTTCTCAACATTTTTTCCATTATTATTGACTACTTTGCTGAACCTATTTTTCATTTTAGGAATTTTTGTTAGATTCATGGGTATTTTCTGTTATCTTTTTCAATTCTGAAAGAATCAGAACTAGTATTTCCTTTTCACTTAATTTCAAAAGTTCTACTGTTTCTTCTTCAGTGAATTTAATATCTTCATTTATTTTTTCATATGTTTTAAGATCGACCATATTAAAATAGGATTATAGTAGGTGATTAAACTTTTCCAAGTAAATCTTGTAATGAATAATGAATATCACAGAATAGAACTGTTCCATTAGGCAACGTCTTGGCAGTTATGCAATGACCATCTTCTAATCCCTTGCCACACACATAACATTCAACTTTAGAAACTGAGGATTGTGTGATTTGTGATTTTTGTAGACTGTGCATATTATGCATCATAGTCTGATTTACTCCCTGCATGGTAACTAGCATACGTTCAAATACGATATAAAGGTACCGTACCATACGGTAATTATACCATGCCTGAGAAATGAATTATTTTAAACAAAAATTGCACCATCAAAACCCACTCATCAATTTAAATAATAAAGAACTGAAATTTTGTCTATGGGTGGACACCTTTGGAAATGCTCAAGCAAAAGTAATACCCCTAGATTTATCTGAAAACCAATTTCAAATTTACAATAAAATCTCAAGAAACTATTCTCATTCATTTCTCTTTGAATCTCTTACTGGTCCTGAAGTTTTAGCTGAAACATCAGTAATGGGATTTGAACCAAAAATAATTCTCAAAGGATATTCCGATAAAGTAGAAATCATCTCGGATGGAAAAACAAAAATCATTCAAACTATGGATCCATTTTCAGAACTAAAAAAACTATTGGGAAAATCAGATGATCAAAGTTATCGATATTTAGGAGGAGCAGTAGGAGTTGTAAACTATGATGCAATAAGATTGGTAGAAAATATTGCAGATTCTTACAATTCAAAACAACCATTAATGGAGTTTGGAATTTATGATGATGGGATACTTTATGATAATTTACACAAAAAACTATTCTACTTTTATCATGATGAAAATAGATTTGACAAATTAATTATGAATGAAGACACATTTGGAGAATTTCATTCAAGTGAAGTAACACCGAACATGAATAAAGAAAAGTTTTCAGAAATTGTAAACAAGGCAAAAAAATACATTCATGATGGTGACATATTTCAGGTTGTCTTATCTAGAAAATTTTCGTTTAAAAATCAAGGAGACAATCTAAGACTATACAAAACATTACGAAATCTAAATCCATCTCCATACATGTATCATCTAAAACAAGATACAAAAACAATCATCGGTGCATCTCCTGAGATGTTAGTAAGAATTACAAAGGATAAAGTAGAAACATTCCCAATTGCAGGAACTAGAAAAATTACAGACAATGAAGAAAAAAACAAACAGCTTGCAGACGAACTAATCCATGATGAAAAAGAACTAGCAGAGCACACAATGCTTGTTGATTTGGGCAGAAATGATATTGGTAGAGTTTGCAAATACGGAACTGTCCATCCAGAATCATTAATGCAGATAAAAAGATTCAGCCATGTTCAGCACATAGTCAGTCACGTTGTAGGGAAGTTAGCACCTGAAAATGACATGTTTGATGCGTTTCAGGCAGTGTTTCCTGCAGGGACAGTGTCAGGTGCCCCCAAGGTTCGTGCAATGGAAATTATTGATGAATTAGAAACAGAAGCTAGAGGACCATACGCAGGAGCAGTAGGATATTTCTCATACAATGGCTGTTGTGATTTTGCAATTGCAATTAGAAGCATATTCATTGAAGGAAATGATGGATTTGTCCAGTCAGGTGCAGGAATTGTTTCAGATTCAATTGCAGAAAATGAATTCAAAGAAACAGAACACAAAGCGGGGGCAATGCTTCAAGCATTAAGAGAGGCATCAAAATGAAATTTCTAATTATTGATAACTATGATTCATTTGTATACAATATTGCACAGTATCTAGGGGAGTTAGGAGTAGGTTGTGAGGTGATAAGAAATGACAAAATTACACTAGAGCAAATTAAACAAAACAACTATGACGGAATAATAATTTCCCCAGGTCCTGGAACTCCAGAGGACAAAAAATACTTTGGAATTTGTGCAGATGTAATTAAAGACATGGGACCAACTACTCCAATTCTCGGAGTTTGTTTGGGACACCAAGGGATCATTCATGTATTTGGTGGCAAAGTAACTAATGCAGGATGTGTCAGACATGGCAAAACAAGTCTTGTCAAGCATACAAATTCAGAGTTATTCCAAAATGTAAAGAATCCATTTAGAGCAACTAGATATCACAGTCTGGTTGGAGACAAAACGGTAATTCCAGAGATTTTGCAAGTGACTGCCACAGCTGATGACGATGGAGAAATTATGGCAATCACACATAAAAAATATCTAATTCAAGGAGTTCAATTTCACCCAGAATCCATAATGACTGAAGAGGGTAAAAAGATCCTAGAGAATTTCATAAATCAAGTAAAGGAGAAAAAATCACGCTCAAAATAGAGCCTGAGAGATTATTATAATGACAGAATTACTTTCTGACAGAGAAAAACTTGTTTCAATGTATGGATTTACAAAATATTATTCAGATGAAAATACCCCATTTGATTTTCAAAAATATGTGAAAAAATTTGATGACGAGGTATTTTATGAGAGTTTTTCAGAAAAAGAGTTTGAAAAAATTCCTAAAGACACACCAGAGTTCTCAGAGACAGTTATTGAGGAAACAAAGCGAAAGCCAGAATCAGGAGATAAAAAATGATTTCAGACATTATTGCAAAACTACAACAAAAGACAGATCTGAATTATGATGAGATGAATTCAGTCATGACTGATATTCTTTCAGGAAAAACAGATGATGAACAAAATGCAGAATTTCTATCAAAGCTTGCAGAAAAAGGCGAAACAGATGATGAGCTATTAGGGATGCTTGATAAAATGCAAGAGTTTTCACTCAAAGTTGATACAAAAAACAAAGGAACCATAATTGACATGTGTGGTACTGGAGGAGACAAGCTTCAGACATTTAACGTATCAACTACGGCATCATTTGTAGTGGCAGCAGCCGGCGGAATTGTTGCAAAGCATGGAAATCGCTCAAGTTCAGGAATTTCAGGAAGTGCAGATATTTTTGAGTATTTTGGGTATGATTTGAGCCTAGAGCCTGCACAAATTTCAGAAATTTTGCTAAAACATAACATCTGCTTTATGTTTGCACAAAAATTCCATCCTGCAATGAAGCATGTATCAAATGCAAGAAAACAGTTAGGAAAAAGGACTGCATTTAATCTTCTAGGACCATTATCAAATCCTGCAGGGGTAAAAAATCAACTTGTGGGAGTTTTTTCCATAAAATATCTAGACAGACTACCTGCAATTTTAAAAAGAAAGGGAGCAGAAAATATCATGACAGTGCGTTCAGATGACGGAATGGATGAATTCTCTACTAGTGCAGTAAATCGTGTATGTATTTTAAGAAAGGATAAAGTGTTGATGAATGCAATTGATCCAGAAGTGGTAGGATTACATAAATCAAAACTAAAAGACATACAAATTCAAACAAAAGATGACGCGATAAAATCATTTGTAGGAGTTCTAAATAACACTGCAAATCAAGCAATGATTGAAACTACCGCACTTAACGCAGCCGGAGGATTAATTGTTGCAAACATTGCAAATAACTTTGAGGAAGGAGTAGAGATGGCACTAAAGACAATTAAAGATGGAAAGGCATTTTCATTATTAGAGAAATTTGTTGCAGATACTGGAGACATTTCAAAATTAAAAGAGATGGTATAATGGCAGAAAATATCCTAAGAAAACTAGTAAACAATTCTCAAATGGCAATAGATGATGGGGTGTACGAGGTTGATGCAGATTTACAAAAATCAAGCAAAGACTTTGTACAAATAATAAAGACAAATCCTCATGTAACATTGCTAACTGAAATTAAATTTGCATCACCTTCGCTTGGAAAAATCAGAACGACATCAGATCCTGTAAGCATTGCAAACCAGATGATTGCTGGAGGTGCTAAAGCGCTATCAATTCTAACTCAACCACATCTGTTTAACGGCTCGCCAGAATTTTTCATGAAGGTAAGACAGGCAGTTGATGCACCATTATTAATGAAAGATATCATGATTGATAAAATTCAGATTGATGCGGCAAAAAAGATAGGTGCAGACTATATGTTAGTAATTCAATCATTATTTGACCAAAAATTCCTCACAGGTATTGATGAATTCATCAGTTATGGCCATAAACAAGGACTTGAAATTCTCCTTGAAGTTCACACAAAAAAAGAATTTGAAAATGCCCTAAAGACAGAAGCTGACATTATTGGAATTAACAATAGAAATCTAGACACATTAAAAATCGATCTAAAAACCACAGAGAGAGTACTTAAAGGATATGAGAAATCAAGAGTAATTCTATCTGAGAGTGGAATTGAAACTTCAGATGACATCAATTATCTAAAAAAGTGTGGTGCTGATGCATTTCTGATTGGTTCAAGCATAATGAAAAGCGACAACATTCAAGAACAGGTAAAAAATTTGGTGAATGCATATTGAAATACCCTAAGAATGGCAGATTTGGAGAGTTTGGTGGAAAATACATTCCAGAAACACTCGTTCCTGCAATTGAGGAGTTAGAAGAGAACTATCTTAAATTCAAAAATGACAAAAATTTCAAAAAGGAATTAGACTATTATCTCAAAGTGTATGCAGGGCGTCCCACTCCATTATACTATGCAAAGAATCTATCAGAAAAACTTGGAGGATCTAAAATCTATCTAAAGCGAGAAGACCTGCTACATGGAGGAGCTCATAAAATCAACAATACATTAGGTCAAGCATTGCTGGCAAAAAAAATGAACAAAAAAAGAATCATTGCAGAAACTGGTGCAGGACAACATGGTGTTGCAACAGCAATGGCATGTGCAGTTTTGGGAATGAAAGCAGAAGTATACATGGGATACAAAGATACGATTAGACAAAAGCTTAACGTGTTTAGAATGAATTTACTAGGGGCAAAGGTTCATCCAGTGAAATCAGGATCAAAGACACTCAAAGATGCAATTAATGAAGCAATTCGTGATTGGATTACAAATGTAGAGACAACATACTATCTTCTTGGCTCAGCTGTTGGCCCACATCCTTATCCAGTAATGGTAAGAGATTTTCAAAGTGTAATTGGTAAGGAAATCAAAATGCAAATGAAAAAAATCAACAATAAAGCACCTGATAGTGTAATTGCATGTGTTGGAGGTGGCTCCAATGCAATAGGAACATTTTATCCACTTGTAGACACTAATGCTGAAATTATAGGAGTCGAGGCTGCAGGTCAAGGATTAAAATCGAAATTGCATTCAGCAACACTCTCTGCAGGATCCAAAGGAGTATTACATGGAATGATGACATATCTACTTCAAGATGAGGAAGGACAAATTACTGAAACCCATAGTATTTCAGCAGGACTTGATTATCCCGGTGTCGGTCCTGAGCACTCATATTATAAAGATACAAAGAGGATAAAATATCATTCAGCAACAGATGTTGAAGTAATTGATGCGTTTCTAATGCTTACAAGAACAGAAGGAATTATCCCAGCTCTTGAATCAGCTCATGCAATTGCTGAAGCAATCAAAGTAGCAAGGAAAGGAAAGAATTCAGAATCAATCGTAGTGACACTTTCTGGAAGAGGGGACAAAGACGTAGAAGAAGTACAAAATTATTTGAATAAAAATGTCGAAGATTAAAGAAAAATTTGCAGAATTAGAGAGGAAAAATCAAAAAGCCCTGATATCATATATCATGGCAGGATTTCCAAATGAAAAGGCCACAATTTCAACTGTAAGGGGGCTTGTTAAAGGAGGAACAGACATTATAGAATTAGGATTTCCATTTTCAGATCCTCTAGCTGACGGTCAGATAATTCAGAATGCAAGTACTGTATCACTAGAGAAAGGAACAAAGATTAACAAATTTTTCACCCTAGTTAAAAAAATCAGAAAAGAGACAGACATTCCATTGGTACTAATGACATATACGAATATTTTGTATCACAAAGGATATTCAAAATTTATCAAGGATGCAAAAAAAGCAGGAATAGACGGATTCATACTTCCAGACATGTCTATTGAAGAATCAAAAGAGTATATTGATGCAGCAAAAAACAATGCAGATACAATATTTTTAATTTCCCCAAATACTACAAAGAAAAGAATAGAAAAGATTTCAAAAATTTCAACAGGATTTTTGTATCTTGTTGCAGTTTTTGGTACTACTGGAATCAAAACAGGAATTAAAAATTATACACTAAAAGCAATCAAAGATGTCAAAAAACAAACAAAGGGAAAAATTCCCATAGGAGTTGGATTTGGCGTTTCAACCCCAGATGACGTAAAAAAATACATCAGTGCAGGAGCAGACGCAGTGATTGTTGGAAGCGCATATCTGAAATTGATTGAAAAAACGCCTCAAAACAAATTAGAAACAAAGATTGCATCATTTACAAAAAGGCTCAAAAAACATACAATTCTCAAACAATAACGGAACCGTCATAGATATGGTGGCCAAGTACTCAAACTGTACGGAGGGGGAACTCGATTTCAGTTATGACCACCAAACTAGATAGTCATCAATAATGTATATATCAAGAAAAATAAAAAATGCTCGTCTATAATTTCTAAAACTTGTTTAAAAAATTAATAATTTTTGTATGAATGTATAATTATCTAAGAAAAGAAAATTTCGAGCGAGCAACAAAGAGAGTTGAGAAAATCCCAATACTCAAAACAGTCATGGTCAAAAATCCAAATTCTGGAATTACGTATGATCCCATGACTTTGATTTCCTTTGAATGAGGTTTGATTGGAATAATTAATTTCGAACCAGTTGCAGTCTCTTCGATTTCAATATTTACCATTTCGCCGTCTACCCAAACAGTGTTAGGATTTTCAATTAATTTAGGAGGTAAAATCATCGTAATTTGTTCATTTTCAGTATCTTCAGGAATTGTAAAGGTCAAAGAACGTCCATTAGGATCAACATGAACTGTGTCTGCAAGATGAGTATCTAAGATGTATTTTACCTCAAAGCCCAGACCATCATCGCTGTATCCAGACGCAACACGGAAAATTGATTGAACACTTCCAGGATTTTTTATTACATGGACCACACCGTTCATCCAAAGATGAAGATTACAGTAATAATAAAAATCGCCTAGTTCGTTAAATTGCCTAGTGTAAGAATCACCTGCTGTGAAAAGGCCACTATCAAATAGACCGTTTTCTTCACCTGACTGGGAAACAGAGGTTATTGTATGAAATGCGGTATCAGCGTTTTTCCAGGTTACAGAATCACCAGGATAGATGGTGATTATACCCGTAGTTACTCCAGTTGTTTTTTCAGACCAAAAGAATGGGGCTCCGGGATCAGATGCGCCTGAAGGAATCTTGATTTCATAGTTAGTTTCTGCAAAAGCTAGAGTGTCAGAACTGAGAACAAATGCAACTATAATTGGTAAAGCAAAAACAGCAAGTCTCACAACGGGGATACTATAATCTATTATTTCAATCATTATGATGATCGTCAAAACATACAAAAACTAGATGTTCGTTTCATTAATGTGCAGACAAAGTTTATTTTTGTTACAGGTGGTGTGATGTCAGGCCTTGGAAAAGGCGTAACTACCTCATCGATTGCAAAATTATTACAACTAGCAGACCAAAAAGTATCATGCATCAAGATAGATCCGTATCTAAATTATGATGCAGGTACAATGAATCCAGTAGCCCACGGAGAAGTCTTTGTCACAGAAGACGGAGGAGAGTGCGACATGGATATTGGCAATTATGAAAGATTTCTAAATCAAAACATTCCAAAAAGTCACAATATTACAACTGCTCAGGTGTACTCTTCAGTAATTGAGGCAGAAAGGAAAGGAGAGTACCTAGGAGCATGTGTACAGATAATTCCACATGTGACTGATGAGATAAAAAATAGAATTAGAAAGATAGCCGAAGATGAAAAACTAGACTTTTTGATTGTAGAGTGTGGTGGAACAGTGGGAGATATTGAATCATTGCCATTTTTAGAGGCACTCAGACAGTTAAGAGTTGAAGAAGGCCCTCAGGGCGTAATCTTTGTTCATGTAACATTGGCACCATCACTGGATGTAGTCGGAGAGCAAAAAACAAAGCCTACTCAGCACAGCGTACAAGAACTTAGAAGAATTGGTATTCAGCCAGACTTTTTAGCAGTTAGGTGCACATTACCCCTAGAAGAAAAAACGAAAAAGAAAATTGCAATGTTTACCAATGTCACACCAAATGATGTCTTATCATGTCATGATGCAAATTCAATCTTTGAAGTCCCACAGATGCTTTATGATCAAGGAATAATGGATTCGATATTTACAAAATTTGGTAAGGTTGGAATGGTTAATGCGTCAGCCAATTGGGACAAGTGGAATGAAATTGCACAAAACATGGTAAATCATGAAGACCAAAAGGTGAAGATTGCCATGGTTGGAAAATATGTGACACTTGCAGATAGTTACGTGAGCGTAAATCATGCATTAAAACATGCAGGTGCAAAAATAGGAAAATCAATAGACATAGACTGGATAGACTCTGAATCAATTTCAGATTACAATATACTATCAAAGTATGATGGAATTTTAGTTCCTGGAGGGTTTGGCACCAGAGGATCTGAGGGAATAATTAATACTGCAAACTTTGCACGTGAAAAAAATATACCATATCTTGGGATATGTTTTGGATTTCAGTTGGCAGCAATTGCGTTTGGGCGAAACGTATTGAATTTAGAAGATGTAAATTCTACTGAAATTAAAGCAGATGCAAAAAATCCAATTGTAGATTTACTTCCAGAACAAAAAGATATTTCAGATATGGGTGGCTCTCTTAGGTTAGGAGCAAATGAAGTAAAAATTAAAGAAAATACAAATGCGTATAAAATTTACAACACAAATTCTATAAATAAACGACATAGACATAGATATGAAATTAACAAAAAATACATTCCAGAATTTGAAAAAAATGGAATGGTATTTTCAGCTGATAGTGATGGAGGAAAAAGAATGGAAATGCTAGAAATTCCATCTCATAAATTCTATCTAGGAGTTCAATTCCATCCAGAGTTCAACAGCAGACCTGGATATCCAGAAGAAGCTTTTGCAGCATTTGTAAAAGCAGCGTCTAAAAAATAGAATATTTAGGACAGGACAGAATTCCAAGATTGTGAATTTGGATCTTTACCAAGTAGAGAGTGAAATCATGAAAAAGTGCAAGGAATGCGGCAATGATTACGAGGTGTGAATTAAAGATTTTTGTTTTGATAACTTTTAAAAAAATATTTAAAAAAGAACCAACGAAGCAACAGAAAACGACGCATCACATACAAAAAAATCTCCAGAGATGAATCTTAGTTAATCATTCAATTTTTGATATTTCATAAATTTTCTGTCTTGCATCCCTGATTGAAACTTTCTTTTTGACATATCCTTTTTTCAAGAGGTGGCTTAATGCCAATCTAACAGTTCTATCTGGGAGCAAGGTCTTGTTTGCTAGATCCTTTTGTGTTAAGGCACCTTCATATTCTAATGTCTTTAAAAGTAATTTTGAGCTTGGTGGCATGCTCAGTAATTCTTCAGCCAAATGAACTTTTTTTGCCAGTGCAGAAATTGCAGTAGAATCTTTTTTGAGACGAATGATTTTAGCTGGGGGAAAGAATTGAGTACACTCTACAGTTTTGTCTACTTTGAACCTATCTAGACCATCAAGAATAGCTTCGCAATGTAATCTTGCAGAGACATCGTCTATTTCAATCAGACTTTCATTAGACACAATAATTGGTCTTCGTGTTACATCAAGTGAATTTACAGAAATTATTTCAAATACTGCAGAATCTTGGAATAAAACAGGTCCTCCAGCAGACATTGAATATGCAGAAGAGCCAATTGGGGTAGAAACAATGATTCCATCACTATTGTCGTGCCATACTTCCTCACCGTTTACTCTCAATGAATGCTCCATCAGCATAGCACTCTTTGATGAAAACACAGCTACGTCATTTAAAACAGGATAGACATTTTTGCCATCAATTTTTACACCAAGCCGAGGAACTTCTTCAACAGTATAATTTTGTTTTTTTAAAATGCCAACAAACGAGGAGAATTCTCTAAGTTCAATCTGTGCTAAAAATCCGCTTGCTTCACCTTCACTAATACCTAAGACAGGAGAAGTCGAATCAAAAGTTCTATGAAAATAATTTCTGACCCCCTTATCTCCACCCAATACAATAACACAATCAGCTGGTTTGCCTTTTGATTTTGTTATTGAAAATGATTTGATGCCATTTTCATCCAAAATTTTTTTGATTGTCTTTGCTGCATTTTCTGCAGTTCCAGAACCATAGATACCTATTTGCACAGAAGAAACAATCAATTCAGTAGAATAAAAGAATATTCAACAGATTATGCGTGGAATTTCACATTTTTGGAATTAATTAAAACAGAAATCAATGAGTTTATCGTCCACCTCTGGTGCAACCGCATTTAACATAAACTACCCGGTATTCCCCATCAGATTTTACATTATGAGACATGGGTTTTCGACAATGCTGACACTCTACAAATCCATGATATTCCTCAACCTTAATCATCTTGTATTGCCAGGATTTTGTTTGTTCATCCCAATATACTGAATTAATTTCTGATGGGCCCTCCATGCTTTGAATTTAATGATTTTTCAATATTTGTCTTTGTTGGTTTTCAATTATTTGTAGAACCACATTCAAGTAACAAGATATTTTTCTAATCAATAGGCTTAAGTTTAAAAATTTACAGAGCAAATTTGTGGATATTTCTTCAAAAAAATTACCAATAATTTTGATTGTGATACTTTTAGGTATTCTTGTATTACAATTTGCCAGTAATGATTCAGATAGAAAATTCATAGATGCTGAAACATGTGAAATTTGGGTTGACGATACTTTTACTAAAAAACCAAGATACCTAAATGAGTTTGATCCTAAATGCTTAGATTTTAAGAATTTGAATCCATGAAAATTTTGAAATAAATTCAAGTCCAATACATGGAATTTTTTGGAGAGATAAGAATTACAAATCTCGGAATTTAATTAAATTGTAAAAATATGATGCGTTATTTTGAACTATGCCTTTTGAGGGTATTTTCTGCAAACCAACATTTTTTGAATCAAGGGCAGCCTGAGCAGCACCTCCAGCAAAGGATAGAGCCCACAAAAAATCTTTTTCCTTTAGCATAGTACATGCAAATGTAGCACAAAAAATATCACCTATCCCAGTTGTATCGTGAAGATTTTTGTTTGGAAGAGTGATAGAGTAAATTTTATCTTTTACCAAAAGAGAGACATCAGTTTTATTAGTTAACAGTACATGTTCAACTCCTTTTTTTTGTAATGCCAACATCATTTCATCATGAGTGCCATTAACAAGACACTTTCCCTCTTCAGGATTAATCTTGATTGCATTAACATCAGACAAATCAAGATCAGTCTCTTTTAAAAAAATATTATTTTGGGCATCTTTTTGTCTCAAAAATCCCTGAGGATCAACGAAGAGAAAATTTGAATCATTTTTAATTTTTTTAAAAACATCATCAGGTATTTCATGGAATATTGGACTAACTAGATGTCCATCAGCATCTACTCTAGAATAAGATATAGGATCACAGTCATTTTCAACTTTAAGCGTTCTATCAGGACCATTAATAGTAATTGCAAATTTAGTAGTGTTTTTTTCTGATTCTGAATTTACAAAATTTATTTTATTTTCTATGAGATATTGTTTTGGGAAATCAGAGCCAAATTTTGTAAACAAATCAACATCGAATTTGAATTGTCTTGCAGTTATCCCACAATAACAAGCAGAGCCTCCAATTTGTTCATAATTTGAACCATCAATAGTAATTGTATCAATTGCACAGTGTGCAAATACGGCTAATTTCATTTTTTTGATTTTAGAGATTAGAGATTTAGTTTTTTGCATTCTTTTTATCAAAGCAATCTTTGCATAGAATCGCACCCTTTTCTACCACTAATTCAACGCCTGACCTAAAGCAATTATGACAAAGCCCATGCATTACTATCATTTGAAATTACTCGATCTAGAATTAAAACATGGATCCATTTTGTTAAAAATTAAGCGTAATTTTGAGAATTTGTGATTGGAAAAATTACAAATAGTTTCTCAAGTGAAAATAATTCCTAATTCATTCTTTTTGAAATTTTTATCCCTGTTCTGGCATTAAATCTAGTATGAATTTTGTATTAATGCCAATCAAAATGATCAATCGTAGATTATTGCCACTCAAGGCAATAGGGAAAATAGGTTCAAAATGAACAGTTTTTGAAGAATTGATTTTCCAAGATCTCTAATTAACAAAGGTTCCTATAAGCAGGCATTATTTTTGTCCACAAGAATATAAGTAGGCAAAATTATTTATTTTCATGCCACTTAAGCGTGCAAGTAGAGGACGTACTAAAGGAGGAAAAGGATCATCAGGTACAGTACAATGTACAAACTGTGGTCAAACAGTTCCAAAAGACAAAGCAAAAAAGGTCACATCCAGATTAAATTTGGTTGAACATACATTGGCAAAAGAACTACGTGCACAAGGAGCATACATTGCATCCCCAACAGTTTTGAAATGGTACTGTATTTCATGTGCAATTCACTTTAAAATTCTCAAAATTAGATCAGAAGACAGTAGAAGAAAACGTGGAAAACTTCGTTAGAGTTATTCTTTAAGCTCAAACTTTCGACACTAAAGTAATCAAAATACAATCTATGCTTCATCTGGATCATTAGATATCTTTTCAAAAGTCATTTCCGTTCCTTGACATAATTCACATCTCTCCATTATGCCAAATTCATTCTTGAACTTACCTTTCCCATCACATCTAAAACAAGGCATGAATTTTCAACAGGAATTATGAAACTTAAGTATATTGGAGTTTAGGATTCTTTTATTCTTGAATGTTTTTTGCAGTAACAATCATTCTTTGAATCAGAGTTACTCCTGCAATTATTACGACAATTACAACTGCAATATCCATAAAATCAATAATACCAATTATTGCAATTACCAATAGTCTTTCTGCTCTTTCGCCAATTCCAATTCCTTGAAGTTTGATGTTTATTGTATCAGATTTTGCTCTAGCATAACTTACCAATAATGATAGAGTAATTGCAAGTAATACAAGATATGGTTCTGCATAACCACCAATTAAAATTCCCAAGAATATTGCAACTTCGGCAATTTTATCAAACATTGAATCAAGATAGGATCCTTTTTTGGACGTTTGTCCAGTAACTCTTGCAACCTGACCATCAACCATATCAAAGAATCCTGAAACAAGTAACAACACTCCTCCAATAATCAATCCAAATTCAATTCCAAGACCATAGACTATAGCTGAAATCAGTGCAAATGCTAGACCAACAACTGTCCAAAAATTAGGAGATAGTCCTGTAGAAGCAAACCCTTTTCCAATTTTTTCAAGTACGGGTCGAAGTGTTTCTCGGAGATTATTTAACACGTGATAATCCCAACGGCACTATCTAATAAAGGCAATACCGACAAAAATGAGGAAACACAGAGTCAAATTTAATGAATTTCATGAAAGTGAGTTTTATTGATTGGGAGAAAGATTCATGGCAATTAAAGTGGAAATTATTTTTGCTGCCAGTGATGCAGTGGAGCCATTATCATGATATGGATTCAATTCCACAATATCGGCCCCAATTACCTTCGTTTCTTGGAATGGGTAAATCATGTCAAACAGTTCCCTAGATGTAATTCCTACGGCCTCAGGATTACCAACACCTGGGGCAAATGCAGGATCTAAGACATCAAGATCAAAGCTAGAATAAATGGAATCAAAAGTAGACACGTATTCTTTGACTAATCGAGGTCCTTTTCCATCTCTAATTTCCCTATCAGAAATTGTTTTGATGTTATTTTCTTTAAGAAATTCTAGTTCTTCTTTTACAAATGCTCTAGCGCCAACATGCAAAATATTTTCAGAACCTCTCTCCTCAACAATTCGTCTAAGGTACGATGCATGACTCAGTTTGATATCTGCAAATTCATCTCGCAAATCATAATGAGCATCAAATACAATGTAACCTGTTTCTTTTGGAAAACTAGTGTATGTACCATAAGTTATTGAGTGCTCACCGCCCAAAATGAAAAGTTGGCGTTGTTTTGCAACAAGTTCAGTTGTAATTTTCTTTACCATGTCAATCATTTCAGATGCAACAACAGTATGACGAGTATTTCCAAGATCCTCAATATTTACAGTTTCTAAATTAACTTGAAGATCAGGATGGAAAATCTCAATGTTGTTAAAAGAATCACGAATTGAATCAGGCCCAAATCTGCAACCTGGTTTGTAAGAATGGGTTGAATCAAATGGAACTCCAAAGACTGTAGCTACTGGTTCTGTGTCATCATCAGAAGATGTGATGAGAGGATTCCTATTCATGTATAAATCAAAAAAGCTCATCTTTTACACCATTAGTTGTGGTCTCTTTGAGAGGTATTTTGGCAAATTCAAACCTGTGAAAGGTTTTCCCTTTGTTTGCTCATTTATTTCATTGAGGAAATCATCAAAGAAAATCTCACGAACATCGCCAGTCTGTCTATCACGAATGCTGAGATTTTGAGAATTTGCTTCTTTTTCACCAATTACCAAAATGTATCTAATCCATTCTTTTTCTGCTTCACGAATTCTTTTACCAATACTTTCATTTCTGTCATCAATATCTACACGAATATTATTTACAGATATTTTATCACTTAGTGTTTTACAAAACTCGTTAAATTCAGCATTTAGCGGAATAATTCTCACTTGTGTTGGTGCCAGCCATAACGGGAATTGTGGTTTTCTTCCTTCTTTGGAGTCTTTTGCGGCCTTTTCAAGTAGAGCATAAATTATCCTCTCAATGGCTCCGCTTGGGGAATTGTGCAAGATTATTGGATGCTGTGGAGTATTGTTTTCATCAATGAATTCAATTCCGTATCTTTCACCATTTTCCACATCAATCTGGTCAGTAGAGAGAGCAGAAGCTTTTCCCAGGCCATCAATAAAGTTAAACTCCCATTTTAGAACAAAGTAAAAGAATTTTTCAGTCCACATTTCAACTAATACTGGCTTTCCATGTTTCTTTACTAATTCCTCAATTGCAGTTTTATTTTCATTGTAAAAATCTTCAGTGAATCTAATTGCCATGTCATATTCAGTCCCGTCAATTCCAAGCTCAGTGAGAACGCTTTGAGACAAATCAAATCTTACCTTAATCTCGTCAACTGCTTGTTCCATGTCTTTACAGAATGCATGGCAATCAGGCATTGTGAATGCTCTAAGACGTCTAAGACCAACTAGTTCTCCTGACTGTTCTCGTCTAAAGCTATATCTTGTGAGCTCATATAGTTTGTAGGGCAGATTCTTGTAAGACATTTGGTATTGATTAGCCATTAAAAATTGTCCAAAACAAGCTGCAAATCTTAAAAATAATTTTTTGCCTTCTGAATCAATGTTGTATTGCCTTGCAGGAAATCGATTAAAGTAACTAACCATACTTGGATGTTCAGAATCATACATGATTGGTGTTTCAACTTCGTATCCGCCATATTCTTTTACTCTATCAGTGACATAGCGTTCAATCAGAGATTTTATCAATCTACCATTAGGATAAAATCGCATGTTTCCAGAATCAGATGCGGGTTCATAATCTGCAATTCCCATTTTTTTCATTAATGCAACATGTGGAGGAGGCTCATCTACACGTCGCTGTTTTGCTGATTCATATTTTGCTAAAGATTCTAGTTTTTTATAATTTGAAAAATCAAAATCCCCAATGTTAGACATTTTTCCATCAGGGGACATTATCTTCCAAATGGATCTAATTTTTGATTCTCCCTTTAATGCATCTGAAGTGAGCTCTTCAGTTTGTGAACTAGAAGAATCTTTTGTTACGACTTTGGAGCTTTCAGCTAATGGATGTCCCTTTACTTGGAGTTTGTAGGACTTTGTCCATCCAAATGGGGAATGAGAAACCTCAAGATCAGATGCACTAGATTCCATCTCTTTGAGTAACGAAATGGCAACTGATGGTTTTGCAAGATTGGAACTTAGATGAGCATATGGATATAGTAATAATTTTTTGCAGCCGATTTTTTCCATCGAATTTTTAATTTGGGAAATGGCATCTTGGACAACAGAAGAATCATCACCATCTTCTATTGCAACAAATACAACTACTAGTTCTTCTAGTCTTTGAGTTTCTGTATTTTCAATTTCTTCAGCAGATTTGATCTCCTTTTTTGTCGGGGTGTACTCTATACTATCACAATGAAGTTGCAATATTCGCATAAGTAAGAATTCTATAGTTTGAGTTTAAAATTCTTGGGGTGTGGCTCACGGGGATTCACCTACTAAGGGAGGACAAAAATGGACGCAGATGAATATAGAAGTAGAATCTAAATGATTTTTCAATCATCTTCCCAACTATTTTCCAAATATTGTGGAGCTGTATGATCAATCTCTTGTGATTCAATCAGGAGGGATGAATTTGCGACAACGTGTACATTCGTACATATCCTTGAATCCTGCCATCTGGACTTTTGCATCATGAGAACAAGTATCATGAATCACCTTGCAGGTACAATCAACTCACGGAAATACAAACAGATACACACTTTTTGGCATCACATCTGGATGTAATAATTTTAAAAAATCACATTTGATACAAAACAGAATTATAATATTACCGTTATATCTTAACCATTTTGCAGAATATGAGCAATAGTTCCTATCGTGTGGAGGTGATACAGTATTATGATGAAGTCTTGGCACAATCAGCTAGAAACTATGCATTTACTTCTGATAAGAAATGGGAGAAAATATACAGAGAAACAGAGCCAATATCTGACAGGTTACTAAAAGATGCAATAAAAAAAGAGGGTGCTGCAAACAAGGACTTTTTTTCTAAGATGTATGCGACAAACCAGAAACTGGTCAAAATGGAGCATGCTGTAATTGATTTTGTAAATGACTCTAAACCCAAGTATGCAATCGATCTTTTGGACAGCGAAAAATATATTCAACAAAGAAAGATTCTGACAGGCGGTCTTGAAGAATTTGTCAAACACTGCAAAAAAGAATCAGACTCTCCAATTGTATCAAGACCAGTAAAAGAGATAATTGAATTAGAACGACGTCTTGCCATATTGGAGAAACAACTCAAAGAAGAAAAATTCATCGCCATTGGTCACCTTGCATCAAGAATGGCTCATGACCTGAGAAATCCTCTGTCCATCATTAGTATGAGTCTTGAAAATCTAAAAGAGATGTATGAGGTAGATGACATAAAACAAAAATTATTTGATAAGATTGAACGTTCAATCGATAGAATCACTCATCAGGTTGATGAAGTTTTAGATTTTGTAAGAGAGCGACCTCTCACATTAGATAAAACTAAGATGACTGAGATAATAAGTGAATCTCTAGACACTCTAAACATACCAAAAAACATAAAATTAATACTTCCAAAAAACGATGTTGAATTAATCTGTGATAAAAAACAACTTGTAATAGCTCTGGATAATCTAATTTTGAATTCAATTCAAGCCATTGAAGGCAAAGGAATGGTGTCATTAAGCATTAATGAAAAAAACGATTCAATAATTATCGAAATAGAGGATTCAGGTTCTGGAATTCCTAAAGATAAGGTTGATGACATTTTTGAGCCTCTCTTTACAACAAAACAGCAGGGAACCGGTCTTGGGTTGGCCAGTGTCAAGTCAATTATTGAGGCACATAGAGGCAGTATTTCAGTAACTTCACCCCCAACAATTTTTATGATTGAATTGCCAAAAAATCAGATAATTTCATCAAAATAGTAAAGACATCTGAACGGATCGTTCAAAATTTATCATAATAACATCCTTAGAGAGATTATACAAGAATTCACTGAGTAAATTACTAGAAATTTTTGGCGAACCTTTTTTCATAATCATTATAGAGATTACGTAAGATTCTGGGAATTACTAATGTTCTATTTTTAAATTTTGATACAATCTTTTTTTACATCAGCAATCAGGAGAACATTAGTTATATCATGATTTTCCAACAAAATCATTTTTTAAATTTTAAATTGTAAAATGTTGTAATTTGTAGTTGGATTATGAATAATTTTGCATATGTTATTTGTTGTAAACTTTATGTTTTGATTTTAATTCTTTAAGTAATAATTTTATTTTCCATGAATTCTCTACGCGATTAAGGTAAGAGATTATTTTTCATCCATTACTCCATCATATTGAAGTTTAATCAATCTACTTAATTTAAAATTATCATCAATGAATCCACAAAACTTTCAGTCCACATCATCTGCCATTTTTCCTATGTGTGATTGTTTTATCTGATACCCATATGATTTAGGACGCTATGATTTTATGAAGTGTATGTCAAGAAAATGACATCTAGTTACATATTATGAAATTTTAGCATTGATCAAATACAAATGCCTGGCTATGTATGATTGTGGATCACAATGATGAACTTTTAGAAGATATCTCCGAATATCTTAAACTCAAGGAATTTAATGTCGTAGGATCTTGTCATAAGGGTTGGAGGCAGTTCAACTGTATGAAGGATAAGGGCCAATTCTCTTGATATGTTCTAGTTCCATAAATTCCCTAATAGTTTGGTATAGAAAATCCCTCAAAACTAGATTTAGCCTAGATGGAAAAGTGAGATACTGACTGGAAATTATGATGAAATCATTAAACAGAAAATTAAACCATTCAATGTAATCAAAGTATTAGAAAAACCCTCATCTTAGATAACTAGAACAAATTTTGAAATCCATTAACAATATTGCAAAACCTTCCTATGATACTTTGTAATCCGTATTATGATTACGCAAAAATGTTCTAATTATATTGAAAATAGAATCAGGGATTAAATATGTCTAGACTTGCCTCAATTGCTTTTGAAATAATATTAGTTACTAGCTGAAAAATTCTATCACCAAATTTTTCAGATACCCTAGTTATGTTATCTCCAAAAATTTGATTTTCGACAGTATCAAAAATACCAAACAATACATCATCTGCTAAATCTTCTGAATCTGTATGAACATCCATTCCATTTACGGATGTTTCAATGACTTTTTCTAATTCATTAGGTATTGTATCCGAAAAGATTGCTCCGGCATTATCTGTTGTAGGATTTCTTATAGCATCTTGGAAAAATTCTTTTTGATGATCAGCATTTGCATTTGATATCAGTAATGTAATCAACATAATATTGACTACCATTATTGGAATTATTTTTTCTGCACTGGATTTATTCAACTAATAGTTATACTGTAAATTGTCTAAATGGTATTGTTTGTTTAAAATGAACATCTGGTAAAAAAATTTAGAATCAAGATAATAACACTAAACTAGAGAACATATAGAAACTCTTTTTCAAAGAAACGTCTCAATAGTATGTTTGGAGACATTCTCATCAGGATTGCAGTATTACTTTTGCCATCGTGTCAAGTCTGTCCAAGAGGCCTTCTTCAAACTGCTGCTTCGCCATATGCTAATTCACCTCTCCTATGACAAGAATTGCCTGATGTTTGCAGTCGATGGCTTTGTCTTGATAAAGGTAATTTCTTTCTTCTGTTATATTTGATTAAAAAATATGTGGAATCTGATAGTGTTATCTGATAGACACAATTCAATTTGAACCCATGACCTTTGTGACTAAGATCAAGGAGTCTTTTTTCCAGTTGTGATTATTTCAAACACATAGAAAATAATTTTAGTTTTTGAAAACCGCCAACATCTTATCCAATTTAGGCGCAAAATTTTGGCATAATTTGTTTATTAAGAGATAGTAAATACATGAATCTTTTTTTACAACAACTGGAAATGTTGTGTTTTTTTTTTGAACATACTTTATTTCTTATATTTTGGCTTTATTCTAAAATTATGGTATTGACTATTTACATGGCAAACAAAATGAGACAAACAAATCAGGGTAATAAACAAAGGACTAGAGAAAATTCTGCAAGCAATCATCCTTGAGTATTGGTTTAATTTTTAGTAAACATATTGCTCACTTTGCAGCATTAAAAGTTTCAATAATTTCATAATCATGAGAAAGGCTCAGCGGAAATCCCATTTGCAACTAAAAAAACCATGACACCACTTTACAAAATACTCATTACAGATGACAAAGGTGTTTCTCTAAAGTGATGCTTTGAAAAAAGATATTGTGTTTGAAGAGAAATTCAAACGGAGAGATTTTTTGAACAGGGGTTTTCCCTTTAGTACTTGAAGAAAAATATGTTATTGTTTTCAATTAAATTCCAGTTCTCAAGTTTTCTTAATTGTTTGTTTAGAGGTGTATTTGAAAGAATTGTTTTTTGAATCAAAATCCTCTTTTGGGTAAGAGTGTTTTTTCAATAAAGATAAAATTATTCTGTCAGTTTTATTTTCAAGTAAAGATAACAAAAGATTTGTTTTTACCATTAACATTCTTCTAGTTTGATTTTTGTCAATTTTTGTAACAGTTATCAAATAGGATGTTTGAAATAGACAAAATTGTATTGGCTATTTTTGTGATTGAATAATTAGTGCATGCCAACCTGTGGAAAATCCTTCATAGCCAACAGATTGGGCATGTCCTGACAACATTTTTGAATCCGATACGGTAATTGTTTGAAAGTTTTTCTTTTCTTTTAGTAAAGGCATTACATTTTCTTGAGAGATGCTGTCGCCATGTTTGTTATTTTCAGCTAATTTACTACCATTAGAATCTAATATGAATAGACTGCTAGAATCAATTTCTGTTCCATTAAGAGGAGTCTCGTTGAATATGCCTCTAACAAATTGCTCCCATTTGAATACAATTCCAAGAATACCTATTGCATCCCGTGAAATATCACCGTTTCTATGTACTTTACATGAGAATACCAAACTTGTTGATTTGCCATTTTCTTTATTTTCTTGAATTATGTCAAATCCATAATCCTCACCATTGCGAGTTTTCAATGCATTTTGAAACCATAAGGTACTTTCCATATTAGTTTCTCCAATGTTGTCTGATGAGTGACCATTTGCCAAAACATTTCCATTCATATCACAAACGATTAGATCTTCATATACTGTATAATACTGAAGAATGGTCCTAAGTCGGGCTGAAAGAAAATCCTTATTCTCTTGTGTTTTCAGACTCAGAGCCTTCATTATGCTATTTTCAGTTGCCCACCAACGGACATCAGCTGTCCTTTCATACAGTACTCTATCTATCAAATCTATATTAGTAAAAGAAAGATTGGCCAACCTATCCCCTTTAATTTGTCTGGAATTTGATGAGATGAGAGAGTTTAACTCTTTGATTTTTTTCTGTATGTTTGAATCCATATCTGTCGTAATTTTTGCAGTCATTCTGGATAAATCTCCCATAAATCCTGATATCACCCCAAACCCTCTTCCTGCATCACCTACACGAGCGGCCTCTATTGCCGCATTAAGGGATAATACCTGTGTTTCATCATTAATTTTGTTAATTTCCTCAATTGCCTTTTGTGTTTCCTCGGATAATTTTGAAATAAATTCTATGACTGAATCTAATGATTCATCATTATCATTTGATAAATTTTGATTGTGACAACCAACGTCAATATCTTGAATGATTAATGAATGCCAGTCTTTAGATTTGTATCCTTCAAATCCTGTGGATAATGCATGACAAATCAACTGAGTTTTTTCATTTTTATCTACTACAGAAAATCCTTTTTCTTTTTGGAATAATTCGTTTTTACCATGAAAATTTATACTATTCTGAAGAATTTTTTCTTTTGTATCTGCTAAAACATTTCCTGATTCATCACATAGTAACACTCTGCTTTTTGATTTTTCTTCATCAGACAAAGGAGTTTCATTAACAATTCTCTGGGCAAGATCTCTCCATTTGAACACTGCACCTAAAACTCCAATAACTTTTTTTTCAGGATCACCGTCTTCATGAATCTTGCAAGAGTAGACAATAGTATAATCATCATTTATTCTAGGCGAATGATGGACTGTTTGGAATCCGTATTCGGCCCCATTGACAGTATCCATGGCTTTTCTAAACCATGTCTTATCTGAGAAGTTTCTTCCTGAAAGGCCAAATTTTCCTGCACCAGATGCCTTGCAATTACCTTCAACATCACATAATATCAGATCATAATAAACAGTGTATGATTTTAGAATAATACCTAGCCTGCTTTCTGCATTCTGGAATCCGTCAACACTGTTCTCAACAAGAGATTTTACCAAAATATCGTCAGTTGCCCACCAACGGATATCAGCTGATCTTTCAAACAAATTTCTGTCAATAAGCCTAATGTTTGTCAAGGCAAGATTTGCAAGTCGATTTCCTTGTATGCTGATTGATTTATTCTCAATTACTGCCGATAATGCCTCTATTTCTTGAAGTGTTTCTTTTTTCATTTTATCGACTGCATTGTCTGTTTTAGTGCCTAATTCCTCAATGGAGTTTGATACGATTAAAAAATTCCTTCCAACATCACCTGTACGATTTGCCTCGATTTTTGCAGTAGTGGAAAGCATGTGTGTTCTCCTGTTAATTACTTTAGTTGATTTTAAGGCATCATTAATCTCGTTACCAATAGATGATATGTGGTCTACAACTTGTTTGAAAAAATCTTTTTTCTTTTCAGTACCATCTTCAGATTTGGAAATTTGAGACACGAGATAAAAATTATATAATTGCATTAAATTACTTGTTTGTTCAATTTTAACAAAACAATAATATCATATCTTTTGTTCTAGTATTATGATAATTTTTTTATCCCAAAATTTTTCACATATAATTCTGTTTAGTAAAATTGAACATACAAATGTATTTTATCAAAAAATGATTTTTGTAAATTGAGTATGATTCAGTTTGAACAAAAATATAATCTAAGAAAAGAGTGGGAATATGATTTTTTTTAAAACACAACCCAAAGAATTGAGTAAATCCGAAATGCATCAGATCTGTTATTTTTGTCAAAAAGATATGGATCTAGGGTTAAGACAGAGCACTCTTTTTAGAGGCCACTGGGTACACATATGGTGCTGGAAAAAACTCATTTGACCTATTTTTTTATGAGATGCGAGCGGGAAAACCCGGTACCCTTTAGGGTTGGGATGAGAGCGAGCCATGATTAACAACAATTCCAACATCGTCTTTAAACAATATGTGATGTGAAAATGGCCTGTATTGCAACGAAACTACAAGTTCAGACTATATCCAAGTGATTCTCAAGAATACAAACTGAACAACAACCTTAATGTCTGCAAGTGGGTATACAACAAATTTGTAGAACAAGCTAAAAATAATTTTCTCACCAGAAACGACATGAACTATATTTTGACAGAACTAAAGCAATCAGAATCATGGCTGTACAACTATCACAGCAAGATGCTTCAAATGGTATCGACACAACTCGAATCAGCAGAAAAATCGCTAATTGAACTATCAAAGAAAGGTAACAAGACAGGACAATTGAGATTTGCAAGATACGGAGAATATAGGACTTTCACATACAACCAGTCAGGATTCAAAATAGAAACTAATGGAGACAAGACATTGCTATATCTCTCAAAGATTGGACATATAGAAATTAGAAAACACAGGGAAATTCCAGATGATGCAAACATAAAACAAGTTATAGTTACAAAGACACCATCAGGGAAATGGTTTGTGTGTGCGACTGTCGATATTTCAGAACCGCTGATCAGCATCATCCCAAAAATCTCATTTTCAAAGCCAGTTGGAATCGATGTCGGCATAAAATCATTTGCATACGATTCAGACGGATATCAAACACCAAATCCACTAAACCTCAAAAAGATGCTAAAGCCGCTTGCCAGAATTCAGAGAAAAGTATCAAGACGAAAAAAAGGCAGTAACAACAGACTAAAAGCAATACTGCACATGCAAAAGATACACGAAAAAATAGCAAACAGAAGAAAAGACTTTCAGCACAAGCTTTCAACACAGTATGCAAAAAACAATGATGTCGTATTTGTGGAAAAACTTGAGAATTCCAAACATGGTAAAAAACCACAAATTGGCAAAAAGTATAATGGATTCAAGCTGGGGGACATTTTTGCAAAAACTGGAATACAAGTGCAAGATGCTAGTTGAGGTACCTTCAAGAAACACTACAATAGACTGCTCAAGATGCGGAAACAAGGTTTCAAAAAGTTTGGCAGTTAGAATACACCGATGTGACAAATGCAATTTGGCAATGGACAGAGATTACAATGCAAGCATCAACATCTTGCAAAAAGGATTGAACATATTCAATCACAATACACTACCGCAGGAACTGCGGGAATTAACGCCTGTGAAGATCTCAAAGAGGTCGATGAAGCAGGAAGTAGCAGTCATTACTGCCTTCTCAAAAGAGAAGCCCAAACCCTTTAGGGTTGGGTAGTTCACAATTGTGTAATTGAAGCTAGATGAGATCTTTATTATTTGGAAACATTTGACTCATAGTCACACTTAGTATTATGAGAGATTTATGACTGCTTAATTGATTTTAACATTGCTAATGATTGCTTGACCAAAAAAGGTTTTTCAATTACTTTGAGTATATCATATGTCCCGATTTCTTGTATAATGAATTCGTCACGTTTCCCGTTAAAATAATAATTTTAGCATGGTAGAAACATTGCGAAAAGACATGGTAGAAACAAGATGGAGGCATGATTTCTGTAACATCGCCACCTTCAATTTTTACAATAACGTTGTCAAAACAATATGTTCTTGCAAACGTTTATCTTTTTTCAGACTTGTTTACTCGGGTTATTATGAGATAAATATTTGTCTGTTTTTTTAAGCTGACTGATTTTCAGAAGATGATTTTTTTGATCATCTAATTGTACGTTTTGATCACACTGTTGGTTATATCAAAAAAAAGTATTATTTTTTTATGAATATATTTAGTAGAAAATCTCAAAATCTAAGCACAATATGTAAAATATGTAAAATGGAATTTTTAGAATCTGAAAGGACTTTAAGACACATGTTAAAGGCGCACTCAAAACCACAAAAAGCAAAGAAATAGAAAAATCAAGAATGATTTCAAAACATGGCCCTATTTAAAAAAAATTATCATGGGGCATCACCATTTATTGAATTTTTAATTGTCTCTTTATCCCTAATTGCCATTTTAATTCCACTTAGAATCATATCCAAAATAATTTTTGAAGAAGAACTTTTAGGTTCTCTAGGGTTGATTTCCATCGTACTAGGAATGATGTTATTCTTGTCAAAAAAAGAAAAACTTGGAAGATTCGGAAAAATGTTCATCAGGCAAATTATCAAAAATCATAAAGGGAAGAGAAAATGGTTCATGTATATTCAAACTGCATTGTTTCTATCAATAGGAATTTTAACAGTATTTAGCATACATATGGGAAATAATGAATATTACATTTTAAAAGAACAGATAATCACAGAATTTCACAGGCAGGGCATTACAGAGTCGAGTTTAAATTACGAAGGTATCAAACAGATTTCTTCCCAAATCCCCCTCAAACAACAAGTAGAAGTTGTTATTGCATTGCCTCTCCTGATAATACAAAACTTTGAAATTTTTTCAGCGATATTGGCCATTACTGATAATTTGATGGGAGGGTGGGTGATGTATTTTTGGCAAGTAGTATTGATTGAAATAATTGAGGTTTCAGTATTTTTGAGCATAACCAGAAAAATTTTTTTAAAGTCATGAAATATTTAGAAAATTAAAAAATTACTCGATTAATAACGATGAAATCATAATAATTAATCAATTATTTTGAATTCCTAGCAACTAAATATTCATTCCATGTAGTAGTCTTGACATTTATTGCTTTATCTAAGAGATTTTTTGTCTGTAAAATCTTTTCTGCATCACCAGAATTTTTAACAATTTTCCAAGTATCTTTAATTATTTTCCAAGAAGTAAATGCTTCCCTATAATTTTTAAAAGCGAGTTCGATTTTATTTTTTCTTTCAATTTTTTGTGTGTTTATTTCTTTAGACGTGGCTTCAGATTGTTTCCTTGCTTCTTTATTGTTATTTGAATTATGTGTTGCATCAATTGAAGATGTGGTAGGAGTTAAAATCAAAAAAAATCCAAGAACAACAGCCATGATCAAAAATTTGGTTTCCACAATATGCTAATTCAAACCTAAGGTATAACAAACAGTTTGTTTATTTTATTTAAACATCTTTTACAATCATAAATTTCTTACAATACAGGATTTTTGTATAAATTAAACATACAGGTAATTTTTAGCAGGTTCTTTTTTAATTATATATGTCCACAATCAATTGCAACAATTGCAATCACGTGTTTTCTTCAGAATCAAATTATTATTCTCATTACTTAACTGTGCATAAAAGTAATTCGACATCTATCAAAAAAATTTTAATTTTAGGAGGAGGGTTTGGAGGAATAACAGTATTACGTGAAATTGAAAAAAATTTCAAAAAGAGCAAAGTTGAAATTACAATAGTTTCTGATGAAAATTATTTTTTGTTCACTCCAATGCTGCCTCAAGTGATTTCAGGGTTATTGCATCCTAGCAACATATCTACACCTATACGATATTTTTGCAAAAAAGCAAAATTTTTACAAGCTATTATAGAGTCAATTGATTTGGATCAGCAACTAGTTACCATTCAAAGATCATTTGATAATAAAATGCGTGCATTAGAATACGATTATTTGGTATTAGCATTAGGAGGAAACACCAATTATTTTAAAAATCATAATTTGGAAAAACACTCCTTTTCTATGAAAAGCATTGAAGATGCAATTGCAGTCAAAAATCACATCATCTTAATGCTAGAACATGCTGCACAGACAGGAAATTATGAATTGCAGAAAATGTTATTGACGTTTGTTGTAGTCGGAGGAGGATTTGCAGGAGTTGAAACGATTAGTGAGATTAATCATTTTGTCAGACATTCAATTTCAAAATTCTATCCAAGTATTAATCCAAAAAATATTAACATAGTTTTGATTTCATCAAAAGAACGAATTCTACCTGAAATTAATGAAGAATTGTCAAAAAAGGCGTGGGAATCCATGGAAAAAGCAGGGATAAACATATTGAAAAATACTAGAGCAGATGATGCAGGCGAGGAATTTGTTATGCTAAATAATGGAGAAAAATTGCCTTGTGCTACATTGATTTGGACTGGAGGAATCACTATGAATAATGTCGTTTCGGAATTAAAATGTGAGCACGGAGAGAGCGGTAGAATTGTAGTTGATGAAATATTGAGAATGAAAAACCGAGAAAATGTCTTTGTTTTGGGAGATTGTGCATTGATAAAGGATTCAAATTTAGATAGTTTCTATCCATCAACTGCACAACATGCAATCAGAGAAGGAAAACTGATAGTAGAAAATCTGAAAGCATTATTTAAAAATGAAAAAAAATTGAAAAAATTCTCTTTTCACAGTATTGGAGTAATGGCCATAATTGGAAACAGAACGGGGATAGCTACCATTAGAGGCTACAGCATTATCGGAATTACTGCGTGGCTAATTTGGAGGGCATATTACTTGGCAAAAATTCCCACGTTAGGAAAAAAATTAAAAATATCTGTGGATTGGGCAACAGACTTTCTTTTAACACGAGACATAACATTGATTGGTACCATTAAAAAGAAAAAGATTCATTTCATACATATCACAGATAATGTTCCATCTATAAAACAACAGTTATCGTCAAATTTGGGATGATTACCTAAACATTACACAGACATAACTTTCAGTTGAAATAACATAAAACGAGTAGTCTTTTAAACAGACTTTAAATATTTTTTCGAAAAATTTTTTTAAAAATTCGGTTCCAATAAATCCTTGAGAATGCTCAATTCTAATGAGAGCCCTCCCAGTTTTTTGCAGGTATTCAAATGTTCCAAAATCAGAATCCTGAAAAAACTTTTGAATTGATGACATAACCTTTGTAACAGTCCCTGGAGTTGATAATGAGGGATCATTACAACTCACATAAGAAACGACATTGTTAATTGCATTTTGAACAGTGTTATGTAGGATTTTTTCAATAGAGCCAAGTACTGGTTTTTTAGGATCATGTATAGGTGCGCTATTAACTGAGTTTTCAAATTCATGGAATAGACGGTCTTTTAACAGTTCATCAACTGTTGATTCGGCTGAATTTTTTACTAATTTCTCATACAAACAAATCATTTTTAATTAAACCAATTATTACCATATGTGTGTCGTGTTTAGACAAACATAATTTAATTTTTTAATAGATTTCAGAATAGAGTAATATCAAACATGAAAAATTTATCTCAGCATGCTACTTTACTAACAACACTGGAACTGGAGAGTTTTGAGAGACCTCAAGTGAAACGCTTCCAAGCATCAGTTTTCGATCTGTTCCGTTTCCTCTTGTTCCCATTATAACCAAATCTGCCTTTGTAGAATAAATGTAAGAGATCACAGATTCTGCAATAGAGGAAGAAATTGCCAAAAAAGATCGACATGGAATCTCATATTTTGCTGCAATTTTTTTTAATTCATTGTGTCTTAGTTTAATTTGATTTAGTTTTTTCTGCTCCAGTATTGTCTGATGAGTATTATAATCTAAAAATGATCTTGATAAAAGATCACTTTGAAAAACTGAAAGAATTAGAATCTCAGTTTTGTGATTCATGTTTAAATTGAGTGCATGCCAAAAAGATCTAGAAGAAAGATTCGAATTATCAAAAGGAATCAAAATATTTCTAAAAATTGGTGCAGGTGATTTTTTTTGAAATTTAGGCCGTATCTGCATAAACAAAGATATTAATCAAATTTTAAAGAATGGTGTGTGGTTAGTTTAAACAAAATAAAGACGAGATGAAATTATTTATATTTATCATGAAGTTTTTTCATTATATCTAAATATGTGGTAATTTGTGAATGGGTAGGCTCTAGATCTTTGAGATTTTTAATATCAACATTAAGTTTTCCTAATTCATCATAGACAGAAGTGTCTTCAATAATATCCAATAATGTTTTAAGACTGAATGGTTTTTGTAAAAGCTCCACAATCTGTTTTAGCGTCTTTATAGATTCTTTTAATGTGTCTTCAACATATGCCGATGCAAACAAAATTCTTTGTTTAGGACACTTTGATAAAATTGAACTTGCAACTTGCATTCCATTTTTTCTAGACAATTGATAATCCAAAACAACTAGATCAAAAGGAATTGAATTAGGTTCTGAATCCAGTTTTGAGAAATATGTTTTAAGAGCAGACTCCCCATCTTCTTTCAGAGTTACAACGTGATTGTGAGATTCAAGAAAAATCTTATATTCTTCAAGTAAATCAACCTCATCCTCAACAATCAAAATTTCCATGATAACCACTCACCATAGTATTATTTATAATCTACAAGAAACAATTTGTTTATCATTATTTGAAACCTTGTTTATTGCCCCCATAATATGCTCAATTTTAAAAGGCTTGAAAATCACTCCATCTGCATTTAATTCTTTTAGTTTTCTATTTGTTTCTTGAGTCAGATCTGCGGTAACCATAATCACCTTTGAATCAGGATATGCATTTTTCAGTGTGCTTAAGAGATAAAAACCATCATACTCAGGCATCCACATATCTGAAAATACAATATCGGGATGCTTTTCCTCATATAATATTACACCTTCCAAACCATTTTCCCCCTTACCTATTACTTCAATACCTCGTAACATAAGAAATTCTGAAAAGACTTCCATGGTGTCAAAATCATCATCAATTACAATGACATTTGTCATGTTCACATAACTTCTATCTACATCAAAAAAGAGTGTTTGAAAATTTTGTACAAACACAGGTGTCTGTTTAATACAGACAACCAGTAATTCAATTTGGTTTTAATTTAAAAAAAATGTTGTTAGAGATCAAAAGTCACTCGCAATTTAGAATTGCAGTATGCATATCAATAATAATTTTGCTGCTAGGAATAGTCATAGTTTTTACTGTCAAAACAATGGAGGAAATAAATCATAATTTTAATTATCATGATGAATATGTTCAAAAATTATCAAATTTTGAGAGCATGAAATCAAAATATGAAAAACAGATGAGAATTTTTGAAATAATGAGTTCAGAAAAGAAATATGTCGAGGGAGGCAGTTTTTGGATATACAATACAGAGATAAAAACAGATCTACAGGATTTTAATGATTTTGTCATGAAAAACCAAAAAATCGACGAATATCTCACAGGAAAAAAATCTTTAGAACTTCAAAAAAAAGTTCTTTCCTATTATGAGCTACATCTGACTTATGAAAACAGTGCATCAGAACTATTGAAATATTTTTACGAAGGAAATCAATCAGAATTTATACGTGAGTATAACGTTGTAAAATCTTTACATCTAGAACTATTAGAAAAAAATGAAGAGATCAAGCAAATATTACAAATAATTCCAATTTATTCTAAATTATCAACAGAGTACATAATTAATAATTTTCAGATATTACAATTGACAATGACAGTAATTGTAGGAATTGTCACCACAATGCTAGTTTTCTTTTTGAATCAGATAAGTGCAAATCTGAAATTAGAGATTAAATCTCAAACAAAAAATCTTCAAAAACTCAATAACAAATTAAGAAGAATAGACAGTAAAAGAAAAGAATTCATTTCAATAGCATCCCATGAATTAAAAGGCCCCATTCAACCGATTTTTGGCTTTGTCGAACTGGCTAAAACAGAGATAATATCTAAACATGAAGCATTAGAAGGTATTGCTAATGTGGCTCTTAATTTAGAGAACATAGCAAACAATGTGTTAGATCTTACAAAAATTGAAAATAATGAATTGGAGCTATACCATGAAAAGTGCAATATCAATGACATTATACAGGAAGTAGTTAATTCTGAAAATTTCAATCCCGAAAAAAAGGTCCCAATTAAAACAAAACTAGATGTTGATGTTGTACTAAGTCTAGACAAGACACGAATCAAACAAGTTTTTAGAAATATCATAGATAATTGTATTAAGTTTACAGAGTCAGGGGAGATTAAAATTCATACGCATTTACTAAAAGAGGAAAAATCACTAAAGATCTTCTGTACTGATTCAGGTCCTGAAATCCCAAAAGAAATTTTGCCAAGAATTTTCAAAAAATTTGTCACACATGGCAATGGCAATATTTCAAGTGTTGGTCTAGGATTATACATTTCAAAAAAAATAATAGATGCCCACAATGGAGAAATTTCAGCATATAATCAGAATAAACATCCTGTTTTTGAGATCACATTGCCTTTAGTGACATTTCAGATTAATAGAAAAAGAGATGAATCGTCAAAGTTGCAAACAGCTATTTAAAAACAGCAAGAATTTATAATTGTCAATTACATAATTTTATATCAATTCTAGAATTTTCGAAAGGTGAAAAGGTTTTTGTAAAAATGAGATTTTATTTTTCAATTTTGAATAATTTTTTTCAGTAGATAATGCATATGCAGATGCAAGAATGATTTTTTGATCAGGATTCAAAGATAAAATATCAGCTGCTATATCAGCACCACTTCTCTTTGGCATTGAATGATCTAGGATTAAAACATCAAATTTGTTCTCGTTTGAATTTTCAGCAATACATTTTGAATATTTCTGAATGCATTCATCACCATCAGATGCTATTTCTACCAAATGATCCTTGCTTTCAAGTAATTTTGCATATTGTATGGCAGTAAATTTGTTATCTTCTGCCACCAAAATTCTTTTGCCCATGTTTTTTATTTTTATTACTTGTTTATCAGATATTGTTTGTTCAAGCCAAACAAGTTTTGTATGCATATTTAATTTTAAATAGTTCGTTCAATTGACACACATTATACCATATTATCAAAAGATCAATGAGTATAAGTATGAGAATTTTTAATTCCGATAATCATGATGGATTAGAATATGATTCTAAGGAAGAAGCTCATTTATTGGAAAAATTCAATGATTATGTTAATTTAGAAAAAAAAATATCAAAACGTGAATTCCTTGAGACTTCTGATGAATTCAAAGCAGGGAAATTCGGGAAACGATTTATCATATCTGCAATGATACAAGGTGCAATTGTAGCTGGATTAACAATTGCTCTTTTCCTTAATCAAATTCTTGTTTTTAATGGAAATGTAGAAAACATGTTTGAATTTGCATTTACAGACAAGTTAGGGATTTTCTTTTTTGGATACATTCTACAAATTGGATTGACTGCAGGGTTGGCAACTATAGGATTATTCTACAATTACATTGAAATAAATTTGGATAAAAGATTTACAAAATTTAGTAATATTTTATCATGGATTCACCTATGCGGTACCAATGTATTTGGGAATATGATTACAATGTCTCTAATGTTTATAGGAATTTCCACAAGTTCGCTTTATCAAACAGAGTTTGATTATTTACTAAAAATAATACCTCCACTGGTATATACTTCTGCAATTGGTTTAGTAGTTGTTTTAGGATTAGGAATTATTGGAACATCGTTCTTAGTCATCAACAAAAAAAATTAGGATAAAGCAATAGAGGGGTAAAATTTTAATCTAAATTTTAAATAGAATTACATTGTCAAATGTCGTCTGTTGTAGAATTTGCCTTGATTGTCGCAATACATTTTTTCTTGTGAACATCAATTCCAAGATCAATCAATTTATCACCTCCTTGTTTTGATATCGTCGGATACTGCGGAATTCTCTCATCCATCATCATTGCGATGTTTAGTTTTCCGCTCACTCCGACATCCAACAAATCAATTACTTTTCTTTTGTTTCCAGATATGACAGAAAGAATTCCAGAAATTTTATCAGATACAAATACTAAATGACGATTGGAATCAATAACAATTTGAGAAGTCATTGAGTTTCGATCATTTATAGAAATCAGATCTTTTACAATCATGCTTTCCATTTTGTTAGGAAGTATTTAGGCTAGTTCCTTTAATTCAAACCTATGATTTTTTTTGCCTCAACAGGATCTTGGAATATGGAAGCAGAGATTATTAGTTGAGAACCTGTACAATGTAATTCTCCATAGATATGGATAAACGTATTTGAAACGGCAGTTTCAATAATAGGAGATTCTAACAGGACTTCAGCAGTATCAATTGCCAATCCAGGTACAGATGACATTATTTTACACCCTGTCTTTTCATTAATTGCGTTGAATAAAGATGCAGCCAGAATATTTCCAATTTCAGCTAAAGATGATTTTCCTTCTAAGGACAGATCAGAGTTTGCTTCAGAACCAAGTAACATAGATGCCAATTTTTTTGCATCCCCTAACGGCAAGTGAAATAAAATTCCAAGCTTCATATCACCCTCACATGTAATATATACTCCAACATCATTTTCTTGAAATTCTGTTTGCGGAACAATCGTAGATATTTCATCTAAACCCAGTTCGCTAGTTTTGATTGACAAAAACTTTACTTCATCATTGGTTAGCGCAGATAAAGAGGGAACCATTTTTTTATTGATAAATGCACTAATGACTTTATCTAATTTTTGTAAATCACTTTGAGATAGTTGACTGACTTGCAAGATAACACCTATTTTGTCCTTAGTGCTTTATTCAATACTAATCCCACATTTCCTCTATCAAATGGCTTTATTATGTAATCTCTTGCACCAGATTTCATGGCATCTTGAACAATATGTTTTTGTTCAACAGATGTAACCATTATTACACGAGCGTTTGGATTTACCTTCATAATTCCCTTTAGAGCTTGAATTCCATCAGCCTTTGGCATATTGACATCCATGGTTACTAAATCGGGTTTATGCTGAATATATTGTCGTACAGCCTCTACTCCATCAGGTGCTTCAATAATATCTGTTGCAAGTCCATTTGATTTTAAAATATCTTTGAGAACTGTTCTCATAAAAGATGCATCATCTGCAATTAAGATTTTTACACCATCACCCATTTTAAAAATCCTCCAGGATTAAAATTGTAGAAGATTCAGGATTTTCAATAATTTTCATATTTCGTTGTTTTGCAATCAAAGTTTTCATGTATGATATAATTTGTGTATGTTAATATCTAAGAGTATGTCTAGAACATACAAACAAGAAAAATACGAATGGTAATGTCGTATAAAAAAAGACACATAAAATTTTAGAGGATTATTGAGATTTTTTTTGATAGATTCTTTCTTTAGGACAGGGTAATTCAAAGTAATTACATCCCTTTGTTCCAATCATTGATTCATCTTGGCCAAGAACCAAAATGCCATCTTTTTTTAGCACGTCTGCAAACTTTTTGAAAATTTGTTCATGAGCATCCTTGTCATAATAGATCAAAACATTTCTGCAGAAAATAATATCAAATAATTTTCCAGTGGTTTTTAGCATGTCTAATCTTTCGTATTCAATTCTATTACGTATCACAGAGCTTACCTGATAGTGGCCTTCAGATGTTTTTTCAAAGTGAGTGTTTAGCCTTTCAGGATGGACATTAATCAAATTTTCATTTCGATAAATTCCTTTTTTGGCATGAGTGATGGCATCAGCACTAATATCAGTTGCATAAACTTGATAACCAATTCTAGTTTCTTTTAGAGAATCATTTAACAAAATCGAGATGCTGTGTGGTTCTTCTCCAGATGCACTACCGCAGCTCCAGGCACGGATTGGAGAGAATCTAGTCGTTTTGAGAAAATTTGGAATAATGTCGTTTTCTAATTTCTCCCAAACATGAGGATCTCTAAAAAATTTTGTCACATTAATTGAAAAAGCCGTGTAAAGAGATTTTGCTTCATCAAAACTAGTTGAAAGTAGTTTTACATATTCATCATAATCTAAAATTCCAACGGTTCTCATTCTGAAGAGTATTCGTCTTTCTAAAAATGTAGGTTTGAAATTATCAATGTTTATTCCAGTTTTTTTCTTTACCTCAGAAATCACAGGGTCTAGTTTATGAATTATTTTTGGCTCCATCAAATTATTTTTTCACCATTATTTTCTTTTACAATTACTTTTTGGGTATCACAGTGAAATGTCACCCATCTGCCATTTTTTGCTCCAACTGATTGAGAAATCAGAGGTATCTTTTTTTCTTGTAAAATTAAACGGACTTCAATGATGTTTTTATTTCCAATATTTAGTGTTCCAGTTTCACTTTCGTGAGCAAATATTTTTGCCCCACCTGCAATTTTTGCTTGTAATTTGAGAGATGGAGAAATGTTTTTGAGTTTTTCAATGATCACATCAATTGCCTCATCTGCAAATTTTCCTTCTTGCTTTGTACCTTTTGTTGAATTCCCAGTATTGTTTTTGGGTAACATAATATGTGCCATTCCTCCGATTTTTTTTTCCTTATCATATATACACACAGCAACACAAGAGCCAACAAAAGTTCGTAAAATAGAATCTCCACTTACAATTTCAAGCCCAGCCATAGGAACAGAGATTTCTTTTGTAGTTTCTACTAAATTGTTTGCAAACATCATCGATTATCCTCTGTAAATTTTTTTAGAAGAGAATCAATTTCAGAGTTGCTTTCTTCATTTTGAGATGAAACTCCATTTAATAGGCATTCAATTTCAGAGTTTTCTTCAGATGGTTTTGCCTTTGAATCAAAATTTGCCAATAAATCATCAATTGCAAAATTTTCTCCACCTAACAAATTGGTATTTGAAGAGTCCTCATATCTTATTTTTTTGGAGTTTCCTGCTTCAGGAGAAATTAGTTTTCTTGCATGTTCAGGATGTTGGATAATTAACATATGAATTTCAATTCCTGTGTTTTTTCCACAGAGTAGAGAATCAGTGATAACTGCATCATTTGAAGGAGTTATAACATCACATGCAGGTTCTAACAGCAAATCTTGTAACTCTCCTTCCTTAAACGAAGGGGTGGAAAGATCAACACGGAATCCAGTGTTTTCAGAAAGGGCATTAAAGAAAGAACCAGTCAAGATGTTGGCAACTTCTTGTAATGCTGATGTACCCATTTCATCAATTTCATATACCTCCGTTCCAAGCAATTTTGATGCAATCTTTACTGCATGTGCTAATTTCGTAGTGTACAGTAATTCAATGTGAAGATCACCTTTTCCATTTAATCGAACAGAGCACATTTTAATTTCATCAGAGGGCAAACATACTGTTTCAGTAGAATATACATCGTTTTCAAGCATAGTCAATTTATGTCGAATTGGTTCACCAAGTAGAGTAGACAAAGCATTGCAGGTTTTTTCTGTAATAAAATCATTGAAGGTTCCTGTTAATTTTTGAATTTCAGTTTCTTGTAAGTTCATCATATCACCTAATGAATTAGCAACGAGGGATCTATTACCAATGCAACTTTCCCATCAGGAAGTATTGTTGCGTTTGAAAATAAATTCGAAGATTCGCTTTTATCTAACTTTTTAATCACAATGTCTTGATTTCTCTCAAATTCATCAACTACCAATCCATAATTTTTACCATCATTTTCAATAATTATAACAGTAGTGGATTTAGAATCATCAATTTTCTTACTTTCTATATCCAATAATTTATTGAGTCGAATTAATGGAATGATTTTGTCTCTTAGTTTAATCACTTCAGTTCCATGTATTGGAAATATTTTTTCAGGTTTTATTTGGAGAGTAGTCATTATACTTGATAGAGGGAGCACAAATCGTTGTTCAGAGACTACTATTAACAGACCTCTAATTATTGAAAGACTCAAAGGTAAAGACAACACCATAGTTGTACCATTTCCTTTTTCACTTAAAATCTTGACAGAACCACCAACTGATTCCACCTGAGAGATCACCACATCCATCCCTACTCCTCGACCTGAAACATCAGTTACTTCTTTTGCAGTAGATAAGCCAGGGGCACCAATCAACTGAATTGCTTCTTGATGAGGTATTCTGTTTGCTTCATCTTGAGTGATGATTCCTTTTTCTACAGCCTTTTCTTTAACCCTCTCTGCATCAATTCCCTTACCATCGTCAATTATAGAGATAAGAACATTTTCGCCCTTTCTAGCAGCAGTGAGTGTAATATTTCCTGTTTCAGATTTTCCAGATTTTAATCGTTCATCAGGGAATTCAATTCCATGATCTACACAGTTTCTAAGAATATGCAAAAGTGGATCAGTAATAGAATCCAAGACACTCCTATCAAGTTCAATTCCAGAACCATTCATATTCAAATTAATTTTCTTTTCAAGTTTTTGAGATGTATCACGTACGGTTCTACTAAATCTGCTGAAAACTTGATTTATTGGAACCAGACGTACCTGCATAGACTGATATTGCAAATCAGTTATCAGACGATCTACTTCCATCAAGACTTGTTTTGATTCTTCATGGTTTTCGTTTTGAATTGTTTGTTCTAATCTCATTTTAGATATCAATAATTCACCAACTAGATTTACCAGAGAATCAAGATCGGACATTTTAACTCTGATTGTAGGGGAGGTAGTTGTAACAAAGGATTCACGTATAGGAATATTATCAATTTCTTCTTCAGGATTTTCCAGTTTTTTCAAGTATGGCGTCAAATCAACTTTTAATTTTTCATCAGAGATCATTTGTTGTAAAAGATCAACACATGCAAAAAGTGCACTAGTTAGATGATGGGTTAGTTTTTCTTCACCATTTCTAAGAGTATCAAATATGTTTTCAATATTTTTGCACAATTCTCTTGTATCATCATACCCCATCGTTGATGCCATGCCTTTGATGGTGTGAGCTGAACGAAATATTTGATCAAGATAGGGTCTATCATCGGGCTTTTCTTCAAGTTGCAAAAGTGTCTGATTTATTATTTCAACATGTTCAAGTGCCTCAGACACATACATCTCACGGTAATTATTATCTGACAAGATTTTGCACCTCCTCAAAAATTTTTCCGGGTATTTCATCCAAGCTCAAAACATGATCAGCAGCATCAAGATCAATTACCGCCTTTGGCATTCCAAAGATCACACTGGTTTCTTTGTTTTGGACTATAGTATGTCCACCTCTTTTTTTGATGGATTTCATTCCAAATCCACCATCATGACCCATCCCAGTAAGAATCACACCAACTAGATTTGCACCATAAACTTCAGATGCAGAGATCATTGTCATGTTGACAGAGGGCCTTACGCCAAATCTTTTTTCACTTGAATCAAGATGAATTTTCCTATTTGGTTGTACAACCATATGAAAATCTCCAGGAGCAACAAGAACCTCACCGTCTTTTATTATATCGCCTTCCTCTGCCTCTCTAACTATAAAACCAGTATTTTTTGATAATCTATAAGCAAATTGTTTTGTGAATCCTTTTGGCATGTGCTGAACAAGTAAAATTCCAGCTTGGATTTCAGTAGATAAATCATTTAAAACTTTTTGAACAGTACCAGGCCCACCTGTTGAAGTACCAATCACAACCAATCGTTCAGAAGTGTCAGTTCTTGGAATGATTTTTCGTTTTGGTTTTAGTGAGCCAATATTTTGTTGAATTAATTGAAAAGGATCAGATTTGTGAGCAATTTTTATTTTTGTTATTAGCGTATTCTGTAGTTTTTTTTCATTCTGTGAACCCTCCTGAATGGATACAAAATCAACTGCACCGTTTTCTAATGCATCTAAAACTAATTTAGAGTCATCTTGTGAGAAACTGCTCACAATTATTGTTGGGAATAATGTTCCAGATTTCACCATTTCTTCAATGAATGTTAAGCCATCCATTTTTGGCATTTCTAAATCTAATAAAATAACATCTGGTTTTTTTGCAGAAATTTTAGATAATGCATCTTCACCATCTATTGCGGTATAAATTACTTCAATTCCATCAAGAGAAATCAAATCAGATAAATATTTTCGCACAAGATTAGAATCATTTACAATACAAACTTTGATTGGCTTTAGCTGTTGGTCTAACACGGAAAATTCATACCACCTGAAATGAAAATCATATGTTTTTTGACAGCAGAATAAAGCATGGTTTTTTAATTTAAAAAAAGAATAATAATTTGATGTGTGTTTGTGTCGAACAGACGAGTAAGCGGAAATTAATGGGGTTTTAGTTTTTCATTTAGTTCACTTTGAACTTCATGGGCACGCATTAAAGAAGTTCGAAGTTGATTGTACAAAATAGGATTGTTTTCTTTTTTTGCTTTAATTTTTAATTCAACTAATTCATCAATCAACAAATCCAAGTATTGCAGACCCCATAGATGCCCCTCTTTTTCAACATCTTGTTTTGATCTTAGATCAATTTTATCCCACATTGAATTGAGATCCGAGTGATAAGGAGTCATTACATATCATTACAACACTCAAATTAAAAAAGATTGTAAAAAATTGGAAATTTTTATTGCCAAAATTGGAAAATGGTAAAAATAGAGAGGATGATTGATTGAAACGATCTTTAATTTTGTGTTTCTTGTTTAATTATTTCCTCGATTTCAGGTAGAACACCTTCATCATTATTAACAATAGCGGGTTTTGATTCCAATTCGTCAGTAGGTTCTGAGGTTTGGGCTTCAATAGATTCAGAATTTGTCTGAGCCTTAGTTAACTGTGGAGAAATAGAGACTGCATCGTCAATATCATCAGCAGAGTCTTTCAGGAACCTAGAAACGTCAAGGAGAACAATAAGTTTCTCGTTGGCTTTAGCTATTCCTTTGATGTAGCTATTGGCTTCAAATGCACTTTGTGGGGCAGATTCAATATCTTTTGTAGGCAATCGCATTACTTCATTTACCTCATCAACTAATAACCCTGTAAGAGCTTCATTGACATCAGCTACCAGAATTCTTTGTTTTGAATTATCTGAGAGTTTAGAATCAGACAAACCAATTTTACCATTTACATCTATGATAGGAATAATTTTTCCTCTAAGATTCATGATTCCTTTCACATAGGATTTTGATTTTGGTATTTTTGTGATTGCATCTACTGTCCTAATTTCTTTGACTTGATCAATGGGTACTGCATAGTTACCTTTCTTTGCGGATTTTTCGGTAATAGTGAAGGTTACTACCTGCATCGTATCGCTTAGTACTGTTTCGGTTGACATTAAATTAATGATTAAATAAAAAGAAGATAATTATTAGTTTGTTCACAATGATCAACAATCTTGTATTATCAAAATCAGTATCCACTAAATTCTTCAATCTTTAGATCTCTTAGAGTCACACCATTTTGAATAAGAAGTGGTTTTACTTTTGAGATGGTTTCAGAAGTTCCAGAAATAAAAAACAAGGTATTTTCAAAATCTTTTACATTATTTTTTATAAGAGAAGCATCAATAGAACCAATTTTAGTTTTGACAGTTAAATTATTATTTATTTTTTCTATAGATAAAAGGTCATCATCATAAGGAATATCTTTATTTCCAGAATGAAGAACTATGATATTATTTCTAGACTTTTCTTCAGTAGCATACAAAACAATTCCAATTATTGGAACAATTCCAATACCTTCTGTAACAAATACAAGATTTTTGTTTTCATCAGGCAGTGTGAACAATCCAAAAGGACCTTTTAGTTGAATTTCAGAATTTTCTGGAAGTTGCTTAATTGATTTTTTAAAACCACTATCAGACATGTAAAATGCAAATGAAATGTATTCAGAATTATTAGGAGATGAAAGAATGTTAAATGTTCTAGTTTTTCCTTTAGGATCATTAAAAAGAAGAAAGGGCAGGGTGGCTTGGAGATGTTGTCCTGCCTTAAAAGGAAATTCATTTCCATTCAGGTGACAAGTAACTTCAAGTATCCCTCCTGGGAGTTGACGTCTTTGAACTATCGGCACATTAATTGTGATAGCCATGGATCAAACGTTGTTGGTTATTTGGTAGTCACCTACACGTAGTTTTTCAACAACTGCTTTTAGATGAGGTTTAACTGGTTTTCCTGCTTCCATGTCACGACATGCACCTTCAACACCTATCATCACCATCAATTCAGTGATAGGAGTTCTTACACCTACGTAGCCTTTGATGTTATGGTTTTCATCATAAGTAGGACTGATTGCGGTTTTGACCCAATAAATAGATCCATCTTTTGCTCTGTTTCTGACATATCCTTGGAACATTTTTCCACCAGAGATTGTTTTCCACAGCAGATCAAAGAGACCAGGATCATGCCATCCGGATTTGAGAATTCTATGGCTTTCACCCATGAGTTCTTCTGTAGGAAATCTTGCTACATCAAGGAAGAATTTGTTCATGTAGTTGATCATTCCGTCTATATCAGTGATAGATACAATTGCGGAAGTATCTAATACATCAGTGATTTCAGCTAGTGTTTTTGCAGAGGAATTTGCATCATGAAGAGTTTGTGTTTCTTTGTCTTTTGCTATAACAATTTCTTCAAAACTCTTAAGATTGGTTTGTGCAACTGATAGAATTTCTTCGCTTGCAGCAGTTGCTTCCTCAGTGCCGCTTGATACTTGTTCGGTTGCAGCTGAAATTTCTTGCATTTGGGAAACAACTTCAGTGATTGATGTGGCGATATCCTTGATGGATGCCAGAATGTTTGTAATTACATCATACGCATCTTGTACAACGGAATTACCTTTTTCAATGCTATCAGTTGTTTTGTCAGAAGAGTCTTTCAAGGAACTAATAAGTTCAGAGATGTCTTCTGCTCCTTTTTTGGAATTTTCTGCCAATCTTCTTACTTCATCTGCAACAACAGCAAATCCTCTTCCAACATCTCCTGCTCTTGCAGCTTCAATAGCTGCATTGAGTGCCAAAAGGTTTGTTTGTTCAGCGATTTGAGTAATAAAACCAGTCATATTATCAACTTTAGCCAATTCTGTTGCTAGTTTCTTTACATCATTTGATGATTCTGAAACAATAGATTTCATGCTATCCATCTTACTCATTCCCTTTTCAGCATCAGTGCTGATAGTTTGGGTAATTTGTTCGGATTGACGCATCATTTCCATGGCTTTTGTGGCATTAGATGCCACACCCTGAATTGCAGTTGCGATGGATTGAATGGATTGCGATATCTCTTCAATACCACTGGTTTGACTTTTTGTTGCAGATTCAAGTTCAGCAACAGTGCCACTAAGCTGTTCAGATACTGCCACAGCCTCATCAAATGATCTGAGGACCTTTGTGGTTAGTGTTTCATCTCCTGAAGAAGCATTAGTAGGGGACATGGATTTATTTTTGGTTGTTTTTTTGTCGACGATTTTGGTTGTCTGTATTGTCATGATAAAATCAAAGGTTATTTTCTAGATAATGATTTGTCTGATCAGATAGAACAAACCAACTAAAAAAATAGTAACAGTGATTTCAGACTTAAATCAAATGATTTTTGATTTTTTAGTTTCTAATTGGCAGGTTGCTAAATTCATTTACAGCAGTGTTGTTATCAAGAATTCTTGGAAAGTCACATCCTAATCCTCTCAACCTTCTAATCTCATCGAGATTTTTTGTAGCCATTGCCATGGCTATTCTTGCTGTTTTTTCTGCTCCAATTCCACAATTCACAACAATGTTGAGATTTTTTTGAATCAATGCGGCCAAATTTTTTGAATGTGTTTGTGTCTGACTGTCAGAGACAATTACAAAGTTGTCTCCACCCATAAAAAATCCCAATAGGTTATTGTCATAGCAATAATATGAAATTATTTGATGAGTTGCTTGAACTAACAAGGTAATTTCGTAGGGAGATGTGTTTTTTCTCATCTGAGTAATTCCTTCTATATCCAGATGAATCAAATGAACTCCATCATTAACAGAGTCCTTTCTTATTGCAGCACTAATCAAGTTACTGCAATCCATAGAAATTTGAGCCAAGTGTGCCTGTTTATTTGCCAAGAAAGGAGATTTAGCATTTGCAATTGCCATAGAAATTTCAAAGGGGAAAAGATCTTGTAGTTTTGTTTTGATTTCAAGATGGGTAGAATAAGAAATCCCATCAGTTATTGCAAAAAATTCATCAAATCTATTTGCAAAAACTAATCCCCCGTACACGGAAAACATGTTCTGAGTGGCCTCATACAATGATGATTGATACATCTGAAGTTTGTGTTCTCTATCATTTCCAAGTGTATGAGTCCAGGAACCATAATTATCAATAGTCAACAAAGTTATTTGAACCATAATTATCACGCGTAAATTTTTGAATGATTTAGTATTTCGCTAGCCTCAAGCATCGGAATTCTGTTTGAATCAGCATATTTTTTGGCTTTATCCAAACTCAATGCTTTATGAGTAATTGAATCCATCATCTCACAAATCACAGATACAGGAGACATCTCTGCTAATCTTAGCAAATAGGTGGACATTTCGGTGTGTCCCTGCCTGGTTTTAATCAAATCAGGGGCAGATTTTAACAACGGAATGTGCCCTGGAACTTTAAACATTCTTTTAAAATAATTAATTTGGTAAGGTTCAGGCATTTCTGCAACTCTTGCCATTTCATTTGCAGTTAATGCTCGATCATAATCAGTAATGCCTGTTTTAACTTCTGTATGGTTTATCCACATTGAAAAGGAAGGATGATCACCATACTTTGTACTGTTGTATATCATATCTTTATGTTCGTCAACAGAGTATTGTTGAAGAGATTCATGCATGTATTGCAATTTTAAATTTCTAGAAATAATATCATCAACTGCTATGCAGATTAGACCACCTGCAAATTGTCTCATTTGTGCAATATGTTCTGGAGTAACATGTTTTGCAGAAATTACCATATCTACTTCATTTTCTCTATCTGATGAGTCATGAAGTAAAATAAAGTGACCTCTTTTTAGATAGTCCAATGCTTTATCTAACATGATGGAATTTGAGTTGTTTTGGTATTAAGAAGTGATTTGTCTGAATTAAACAAACATGTAATTCATTAAATTCCAGGTACAGGTGCAGTAAATATGATACTATCCAAGAATTCAGCCATGAATATGTTTATGGCATACATTGAGATTCCTCCAACTGCAAGCAGTAATCCAATATGGTAAAATACTGTCTTGTATAATCCTCCCTGAATAATTTTTATTGAAAAACCACTAATAATCGAAGTCATTATTACTAAAATAGGCATAAGAGCACTCATGAGAACAGGATCTATCGGAGTCAGTTCAAATGCTGCATTAGAAAGATCACCACCAGATAGATCATTGAACAATTCAGTGAGTTTATTCATCAATCCAAAAATAGAAAGAGAAAGAACATGTAAAATCACCACCACTAATTGAAATGTGGATGCATTTTGAGTTCTTTTTCCCCTCAACTCATTGATTTTTTTTGTGACGTCTGAGATGACGTTTCCCACAATATTCATATCTGCTCCTTTGTCAATAGATGTGGAAAAAATGGCGTTTCCATTTGCAATAAGATGGTTCCCAGTTTCTATCGAGAACAGTTCAAAACCTAGTATCTGATCTATTCTGTTTTTGGTTCTGTTTTTTAATGAATCAATAAAAATTTGAAGAGGTCCAAAATTACTTCTCATCACTGCATGTAATGCTTGACCCATAGAACCCACAGTAGAATACAATTGACCAAAATGAAGAATGAATGTAGGATACCATTCTGTAAGACTAGCAATTTTTGATTCTGTTTTTTTTGCAACAAATCCAGGATAAAGCAGAGGGATACCTCCCAACCCAACTGCAAGTACAGGTGGTACGATATTTGAAATCAACAGTACAGAAGAAATTCCCAGTGCTGCCCCTATACCAAGATAAATTTTCATTCTAAATTTTTTTTCTATATCATTATCAGTATATGCTAATTTGTCTCTAGGGAACATAAAAAACATCATTGTAACAAAAACTGCCATTCCAGAACCAGTACCCATCATAGAAATTATTAGAATCTGTCCTGAATCTCCAAATCCCATCAACATACTCATAATAGAGTTTGCAGCAATCATGAATGATGCAGTCGACATCAATGTGTAAAACATTTCTGAAAATAGCTTTTGGGTTTCAAGATTTGCTTCGTATTTTATGGAATAAGTCAGCAGAGAATTTTTTAATTCATCTCTAAAAAACATCTTCATATCATCTCCCAATCTTATTACTTGGGATAGTTTCACTAGGAGTAATTTTAGCGGATCATCTTTTTTATCAGAAACTTTACGCCCAATCATCTCACATGCAGATGCAAGACCGTATGACCATCCAACACCTAGTCTGTATGTGTTTCTAAATGCAGTAGAATATTTTCCATATTTGGAATCTTTTCCTGTTTTGAAAAGATCAATTGCTCCAATTTCACCAGTGGATATGCTGTATAGAAATGCTATAAAGTAAACAAAATTCTCATCAATTTTACTTCCAGAAGCAAGGAGTGCCTTTGAATTTGCAATAGTCTTTGCAATCATTGTATATCAAGTTCCCTTAGATATTCTTCTAGACCAATTTCTCTACAATGAGATATTGCATTAAAAACATCATAGTAGTTGAAGATTTTTTTCTCCAACATTTTTTCTAATATCTTTGCACGTAATTCTAATTCTTCATATAAAAGCCCCTCATCTTTTCTTTTCATCCCTCTTTTTTCTAAAACCTTTGAAATGAAAAGAGCACTACTTCCTCGTCCTTTGAATCTGACAGTATCAGTTCCTGCATCCCAATCAAAAACGGGAATAAACATTACATTACCATCATTTGAAAGTCCTAAAATTTCATTTATTGATAATACACGACGAACTCTTTTTCCATCAGGGTTGAGAACTGCTGCCTGGAATAATGCCAAGTTAAGATTTGGCATGTATGTCTTTGGAATATTAATTGGGGCATTTGATAATCTTTGTATGAGTGGAACCATCGCCGCTGCGTGAAATGTTGCAATTACGGGGTGACCAGTCTGCATGGCAGAAAAGGCGACATTTCCTTCTGCACCTCTGATTTCTCCTACAAGTATGTAATTAGGTCGTTGTCTTAAGGCTGCTTTTAGAAGATCATCCATTGTTACACTTGAAGCAGAGTTTCCAGTATCTCGGGTAGCTTCTGTAATCCAGTTGTTGTGAGGCAATGTCAACTCGGGAGTGTCTTCAATAGTAACTACCTTCCAATTTGATGGAATAAATGCAGTCAACCCCATCAGAGTAGTTGTTTTTCCAGATGCTGTTTCTCCATTTACAAAAAGACTCATTCCAGCTTCTAGCATCATCCACAAATATGCTACTTCGGTAAAATTCATGACACCGGATGTAAGAACCTGTATGATAGATAACGGGGTACTTGCAAATTTTCGTATTGTTGCATTTGTTCCCTTTCTGCTGATATCTTTACCAAATACAATATTGATTCTAGAGCCATCAGGAAGAGTTGCGTCAACTACAGGTTTTGCATGAGATATTGTTTTTCCAAATTGTTCAGACAAACTAACAATCAGTTCATCTATTGCATCAACGCTAAGAAAAACAGGTACCTTTAATGTTCCAAATGCTTTATGAATAATATACATATTTCCTGCACCAATGATTGAAATATCTTCAAGATTTGGATCATTCAGGAAAGGATCTAAAAGACCAGTTCCTGCCCTTTTTTGTAAGAAATGGTATTTCAGATTAGACAAATCTCTTGAATGAACAGGGAGTTTCTTAATTTTGAAAGGATCTTCTAATTTTGAATAATTTACAGGAGTAGAAGAGGATATCAATGTTTCATTCAGATATGTGTCAACCATGTTAAATCTCTCAGTTATTTCCACAGGAGGATCTAATCCCCCTGCTTTTGCAGCAAATACCCTATCTGCAAATTCCATTAATTCACGATCAGGCTCATCAGGCTCAATAATGACATATTCATTATAACCATCATCAGAAGTGGTGTGCGGGTTGATATGGATGAAAGTGTCTGATGTAATTGAATAAATCAAATTAGGATCTTTTAGTTTTTTGTGTTCGGACTTTAATTCATCAGTAAAAAGAGGGAGTGGGTTTCCTCTTATTTGGTATGTTTCTAAATAATTTTTTAAATAAGGCTTTTCATTTAATTTCTGGACAAAATTTTTGTCATTAATTGAAGAGATATCAAAGACCATTTCCTCACCTACGCGTTAGCCATAGACACAGGAACGATCTTTATTCCAAAAATCATGTCTACTTCAAATGCAAATCCGGCCTCTGGGGAGTCTTTAGCGCCCAACAGTTTTATGATTTTTAGAGTTTTTACTTCTTTATCACCGACTACCACTGTTCCGAGTTTAAGATACACATCGGCAGCACCAACAAGAGCTGTGTTTGTAGATTTAGAAAAATCAGAAGAATGACTTGTAAGGATAATTGTTTTGCCCTTTGTAACAATCTCTTTACAAAATGAAAGAAACCCCAGTATAGATTCATTATTAGAATTAATCACTAGAGGAGAAATAGAATCAATAATTACCCCATCTACTAGATCTAATTTTTTTAAAATAAATTCTTCAATTATAGGTAAAATTTTCTCTGTATTTTTCTCAGACCACCTGGCATTTTTGACATAAATTGGTACAAAAATCAATTGATTTCGTACAAAGGGTTTTGAAAAATTAAAAGTGATAGATTTCATCTTTTGAATATATTGTGTAACTGTGTTTTCAATAACACAAAGTAGATTTTCTTTGGATGCAAGCAATCCAGTCATTATTTGAGCCGAAATTGCACTTTTGCCAGTACCATGATCTCCTTCTATGAATACAAAGGATGGGGTAGGTATACCTCCACCAAATTGTCTATCAATCTCCTCATTTCCTGTTGAAATAGTATTAATCATAAGTACACCTCAATTTTGAAACAAACAAAACTATGAAAAATTTTTATTTAAGAAAATGTTTGATTTTTTTGAACAGAACTCATACTGTAGTAGTTGCACTTGCAATAATCCCATTAGGAGTAGAAACAACAACTATCAAATCTCTATTAATTTGGAGGTTGTTATCTACCTCAACATCAATAGATATTGTTTCACCTTCATTAAGAATTCCTGGATCTAAGACATCATTAGTCCAAGTTTTGATACACCATTGACCAGCAACAGGAGGGCATGTAGAATCATAAATCATAGTTTGAGTGTATGTTATTCCATTATTATCATAAGTAATTATTACATCAAATTTATCAAATTCCCAAAATTTTTCTAAATTGGTATTGATTATTTCAAAACTGAATGTTGCATCAGTTCCAGGAGGATTAACAATGGTTACATCAATAGAGGTTTTTACCAATTTATTTTCCATATTAGATATTTCAGAAGAAACATCGGAAAAAGATGCAATATTGTCAGTCAATCCTGCAAATGTAAAAAGCACATATGTTATTCCAAACATAACAATTCCTCCACTAATGGCATTACTCAGACCCATAGAAAATCACCTCAAGATATTGAAAAAATATAGTCATCAGACACGCCATTTGAGATAGTAAATTGGATAAGATATGAAGTACTACTTTGTAATGCAGAATCATCCTGTAATCGAATTTGGATGGTTTCGCCTTCAGACCATATAGAGCTTGTCGTAATGTTCCCCTCAAAAGCCCATTGTGGAGTAGAGCCTTGTGAATATCCTATAGAATCTATTGAGTTTATTTGTCCAAAATAAACATCAACTAAATCCAATTCTTGTATGGGGGTAAGGCCAGTGTTTTTTATCCAAATATTTACAGATGTGTTATTAAATTTATTTACGTGAATAATTTCAAATTTACTTAACATTTTTTCTTTTTGTGCCTCCGATGTTGCAGTGTAATATCCTTCAAAAGTTCCCACTTTACTTATTACCATACCAGTAATCATTCCAGCTATGATTACAGATGCAATAATCAAAATGCTTTCACTGATTATTCCAGATGCCATTATGATCCCATACTTACAGTTTGAAGTTGAGAATATTCTGAAGATAGTTCCGATTCAGATTTACTAAATTTTTTTGTTAGAACATCTGAATTATTTTTTTTATCTATCAAGAATATCAATTGTTTTTCATCCAGTTCTAATTTGGTAGTTTTACAATGAATTTTGGTTAATTCAAACACTTGTTCAGGTACAAAATCTTTGGATAGTTCATCCACCAAAGTGATAACTTCCTCAGGTAAATTCAGAGATTCATATTCCGTTGGTTCAGCGGTTTCATGTACTGGTTCAGCGGTTTCATGTACTGGTTCAGCGGTTTCATGTACTGGTTCAGCGGTTTCATGTACTGGTTCAGCGGTTTCATGTACTGGTTCAGCGGTTTCATGTACTGGTTCAGTGGTTTCATGTACTGGTTCAGTGGTTTCATGTACTGGTTCAGATTTATGTATAGGCGAAGTAGGATCTTTAATTAATTCATCTACGTTAATTGTTTGGATATTTTTCTTAAATGAATCATCTTTCATAAAATTTAGAGGATTGTTAAGATCAGTAACAAGTGATTTGATGTCAGTCAGAGTAGTTTCAAAAGAAGTTGAGAGAATATCCAATTCTTCTTTTACAACAGTAAGATCCTGCTTGAATTGATCAAAATCTGTTTTAATTGTCTGTATGTCGTTTTCTAAAGGCTCCATTTTTTCCATAATCAACAGATTTGTATCAGTGTCATCTAAAGAGTTTTGATCTATTTCAGACATAGTAGAGTCTGTTCCTGCTAACAAAGATTCAATCTCAGAATTTTCCCCCGTTTCTTTATCAGAAGAAATTCCTGCTAACAAAGATTCAATCTCAGAATCCCCAGAAGGATCAGAATCTGAAACCACAGAATTAATGGATTCATCAGAGGAATCAGATATCAGATTTTCAATAGAATTAGTATCCACATTTTTTTTAGACATAGAATTATTTTTTAATGAAAAAGATTTTAGCGGTATTTTTTTTCTATTTAATCCAATTATCACTACCACCAAAGGTAGAATTAATGTAAACAAAATGTTTTGCCCTCCAAAAATAAGAAAAGGGTACATTTCATATAAAATAAGAAAATACATTGCAAATGCAGAAAGAATGATGATTTTTAGATTACTTTCATTTAAATCAAATTTAGAAAAAATAGTTGTTGGGGGGAGCATAAACTCACCTAACCCAAATCTACTACTTGGTTTGTAATTGTTGGAACTTGTCTTTCTACTGTCAAGGCTGCGCCAGTTGGAACAATTATCTCAGCTTTTACTTTATCTAAAGCTGATGGTCTTTCATTTGCTTTGAAAGCAATTGCAAGAACTGCTGTTTCACCTTGTTCGAGGATATCATTACTGGTACTTTCTTGTGACCAATAGATGAATGCACGAGTGTTGGATGGATGTGAAACACCTAGGAATGGATTTACATCAACGTCTGAAAATGTTTCAAATCCAGTAGAAGTAGCAGATACAGCTGCTGCAGTTGCAGATGATAGACTTTTGTATTCGCCTGATAGAGTTCCTACGTAGATGTTATCATAGTCTATAGAATTGCTGACATATTTGACTGCAGCAGTCTTTGCGTCAAGATTGACATTGGCACCGCCAGATGCAATCTTGATTGGAAATGCAGTCATATTCAATTTTCCTACGGTGGTATCACCAGAACCGATAACTTTACCGGCAATTTGCATGCTGCTACTTGCTTCATCCAAGCTAGAAATGATAGATGTCTTTGCCTTTTGGGTAGTAGTAAATCCCATGTTAAGTACAACAAATGCGAGTGCTGCAGCAACGATTACAAATGCAATCATAACTATTGCAGACTCTACACCGATGACTCCACGATGAGAATGTCGCGTTCCCTTTCGTTGTAATTTCATTACTTAGTGAAGAGTGGTGTGTGGGTATATCATAGAGTGTGTTTGTGGTGATCAAACACAGAGTATGAATTTTAGAATGAATCATAAATGATTCTATAACATGTAAAAAATCAAGTGTGTGTTTATCCCAGGTCTACTACTTTATGAGTAATATTTGGTATGTGACGTTCTATAGTTAGGGTTGCACCATTTGAAACGATTATTTCCAAACTGATTTTGTCCAATGCTCTAGGCCGATCATCAGATGCAAATGCCACTGCCAATGTAGCATGCTCACCAAGTTCTAAAACTTGATTTAGATTTTGTCGCTTGGACCAATATACAAAGGCAGTAGTTTCACTAGGAAGTGTACCATTAACGGGATTTGCTCCATTAAATGCATCAAAAGTGGAATCAGTCTCTAGATCAGCTTGTCTGAATGCTAGAACTGATTGTCTAAAAGTATCTACAGTGATAGGTCCAGCATAAATATTATTGAATTGAATGGATTTTCCTAAATAACTAATAGATACTAACTCAGGAGAGAAATTTACAGCATTTCCAGATTGAGAAATTTTAAGAGGGATTGTAGTTGCATTAATTCTTTGAATAGAAGTACAACCAGCATCAATATCAATACATCCAACTGCAGTAATAGTTCCAGATATTTTCATAGTACTACTAGATTCTTCAAGACTGGAAAGAGTGGCAGTCTTTGCCTTTTGGGTAGTAGTAAATCCCATGTTAAGTACAACAAATGCGAGTGCTGCAGCAACGATTACAAATGCAATCATAACTATTGCAGACTCTACACCGATGACTCCACGATGAGAATGTCGCGTTCCCTTTCGTTGTAATTTCAATGCATTGTAGGACGCTTGTAAGAGTATATTCTAAAGTCTGTATATTGTAAACAAACAAAACTAATTTGTAAAAAATAAAAAAGAAGAAAAAGGAGAAACCAGATTAGTGGTTTAGCCCAAGTCTACTACACTTGTGGTGATGACAGGCACTTGCCTTTCTACTGTCAAAGAAGCTCCAGTTGCAACAATTAGTTCTGCCCTGATTGTGTCCAATGATGAAGGTCTGTCAGAGGAGCCATATGCAATAGCCAATACAGCGTGTTCACCTTGATCCAAGATTGAATTGGTGTTAGACTGAACTGACCAATAGACAATTGCGGCAGTTTGACTGGCAACAGTTCCATTTACAGGATTGACAGCACCTGAAAATCCTGTTAAACCATCTGTAACTGCTTGTTCAAATGCAATTGTTAATGATCTGTGTTCTGCTGCGGTGATTGGACCAGAGTAGATATCATCATACTCTACACTATTGCTGAGGTATTTCACAGCAGTAGTTGCCAAGGACAAATCAACTGAATCACCACCAGAGGTGACCTTTATTGGAAATGAAGTAGCGTTGAGTTTAGAGGTTGTAGCACAAGCGGTTTCACTTGAAGATGAGGTACAACCTACACCAGTAACTTTACCGGCAATTTGCATGCTGCTACTTGCTTCATCAAGTCCAGAAATGATAGTAGTCTTTGCCTTTTGGGTAGTAGTAAATCCCATGTTAAGTACAACAAATGCGAGTGCTGCAGCAACGATTACAAATGCAATCATAACTATTGCAGACTCTACACCGATGACTCCACGATGAGAATGTCGCGTTCCCTTTCGTTGTAATTTCATTACTTAGTGAAGAGTGGTGTGTGGGTATATCATAGAGTGTGTTTGTGGTGATCAAACATGTTTCAGAGAATCAATTTTGAGGATGCTGATTTCGGAAAAAAACTATAGAATCAGAAAGCTCTTTTTGAGTAAAAAACCCATCACTAAACCAGCATAGTGGTTTTTTATACCAATTTGGTAATGAGATTCCTTCAAAAAGAAAATCAGAAGGCTCAGAATTTTGACAAACTTTCAAGGACTTTGATTTTAAATCATCATCTACACCATCAATTGGAATTTCGAGTGAAAGTGTAGTGGATTCACTTGGAATTCCATATACTAGTTTTAATACATAGTTTTTATCATGACTCCACATATAACTTGAAATATCTATGAATTCATCAAAAGTCGCATCAGGTTTAAATGAATCAACTTTTTGAAAAACGAGATTGTTTTTGCTATCAAATATCAATATTTCATATCCAGTAGAGCCCAAATCAGATTCTACCAAACCATTAATCTTAAGCGTGTCTGGATTTTGAGTCTCATACGAGATATCTAGTGTAGACTGGTACATGTTAGGATTATCTTCAAAGAAGATTTTCCCAGTATACCATGGATGAATTTCACAAAAATAATAGTACGCTGCATATCCCTCAAAGTCCAAATTAACAGAAAAGTTTTCTCCAGGAGATAAAACACTAGTAGAAAAAAACTCTCCAGAATAATCAGGGTGTTCAGGCACACCACTTACAATCATATGTGCAGTTGAATCATGATTTCTCCACGTAACTTTATCGCCAGAAGATATCGGAAGTTCGATAGGTTTGAACAGTTCCTTTTTAGATAATCCGTCATAGGGCTTTAAAAAAACATTCCAAGTGTTTTCTTCAGCGTAAACAGAAATCGAAAGAAATGTTGAGACCAAAAAGAATCCAAAAAGTAACTGTAATATCATACCCATTATTAGTTTCACAAGGATCTCAGCATTTATAATATTGTTTGATCAGAATGAATAAAATAAAAAAGTAAGAAACTTGGTTAAACTCTGAGATTAACCAAGATCTACTACGGATGCAGATATGTTTGGAACTGTACGCTCTACTGTCAATGGTGCACCTGTTGGAAGAATCACCTCTGCTCTAATGATATCAAGAGATTGGGGTCTTTCAGCATCAGAGAATGCAATTGCCATCATTCCATGTTCTCCTTGATCCAAGATGAAATTGTTATTTCTATTTACATTGAAATAGAATATTGCCTTTGTTTCTACTGGAGAAGTAACATTAACGGGATTGCTATTGATATAACCATCAGTTACTGCCTGCTGCATTGCACTTGCCAAGGTGTCATGAGTTCCAGTAGATAATGCACCGGCATAGATATTTCCGTGCTCTACACTGTTACTTATGTAACGTATAGCAGCATTTGCAGGATTGAGGTTAATTGATGCACCTCCAGATACAATCTTGATTGGAATAGCAGTAGCGTTGAGTTTACCTGCAGCGACATGTCCTGAACCAATGACTTTGCCTGCAATTTCTAATGCACTGCTTGCTTCATCAGCACTTGAGACTATGGCATTTTTTGTCTTTTGTGTAGTAGAGAATCCCATGTTAAGTACAACAAATGCGAGTGCTGCAGCAACGATTACAAATGCAATCATAACTATTGCAGACTCTACACCGATGACTCCACGATGAGAATGTCGCGTTCCCTTTCGTTGTAATTTCATTACTTTGTAAATTTCGTATATAGGTATATCCTAGAGTGTGTTTACTGTGATCGTACAACACGAAATCCAATAAAGTGTTTGTTTGCAAAATACAGACAGGAATCTATTATCATCAAATATGAAAAATCTCTGATGACAAAACAGCAAGTATTTATTTCATACAAAATCCAAACAACGAGTAGAACAAGATTAAATATGTCCAAAATTACAGAGGAGAAAAGACATGGTAAATAAAGATGAGATTTATTCTTCACTAGTTCATTTTGGATTAGAAGAGATTGATGCCAAAATTTACGTAGGCCTACTTCAAATGGGGTCTGTAACAGTCGGTACAATGGCACAAAAACTTGATGTGGATAGAGGAAAAGCATACAGATCTTTGAACAAACTAAGAAACATGGGAGTGATATCTACAACATTTTCAAATCCCACAATAGTAAATGCTGTAGAACCATCTGAAGCACTTACCAGTGTGATTCAGAAAAAAGAAGATGAGATAGTGATGTTGCAAAAGGTAGCAAGGGGACTTGTTGAAAACCTTAAGAATTATGAAAAGAATTCAACACCAACTGATTTATCATCATTTTCAATTATCCAAGGAAGGTCTAACATCTATACAAGAATTGGAAAGTTGGTTCAAGAAGCTTCAGAAAAAATATTCTTGGTAACAACATCACAAGATTTAATGAGAATGTATCACACATCAATTCCAGAAAAAATCTATGCTCAAGTTAATGCAGGAGTAGAAGTCAGAATCATCACAAATTCTTGTGATTCTAAATCCATGGAAATCATTGACCAATTAGGAGCATCAGAAATCAGAATTGGAAAACTGCCATCAAAGAGTAGAATGATTGTTGAAAATCAGCGTCAACTCATCATGTCAGGAGCAATGAAAGACTCAATGGACCTGAATGATGATGTAGATTCAATCATGTATACCAACTCAAATGAAATGGTCGACAATATGTTTAGTCTGTGTACTCACTTATGGAAGAAATCAAAACCAATGCAAATGATTTCCTCTAATTAATTTTTTCTTATTTTTATTTTAAAAATTAAATTAATTTGTAGTAATTATTTGTTCAAACAGAAACGTGTCTTTTACATTTTCAAAGAGAATTTCATTTGAAGCAATAAATTTGAAGGCACTATTTGATTTTATTACCCTGGATAAAATTTCAAGTGATTGCTTTATGTTTCCCTGAATCATGTGGATTTTAGATTTTTGATATTGTGCAAAATCATAGAGAGGATCCGAATCAGAGATTTGCTCTAAACAAAGAATGGATAAATCGTACTTCTGTTGAGCAAAAAATGCAATAGATTTTTCAAAAATGATCTTTGAGTCAAGTGGCTTTTTTCCAAGTGCACCATCAAAGAAATTAATAGCCTTTTCATAATTGTGTAAAATCATATGGATTTTACCTAATTCATAGAGAGTTTGTACATTTGTTTTGTCATGTTGCAATATTTCCAAACAAATTTGTCCAGATTCCTCATATCGTCCAAGAAGAGAAAGTAAACGAGATTTTGTCTCCAAAAGAGGATCAGATAGTGGAGATTGAGATAAGATTTGTTCGATATAAGACAATGCATTCTCATAATTTCCCACTTTTAGTGATAATTGAGCCCCGCTTTCTAATGCATCTATATTTTTAGGATTTGATTTAAGAATTGTGTCTATACACAACAATGCTTCTTGAAACTCTCGTTTTTGTTCAAAAATTTTAGATTTGTATAGTAATGCCACACTGTTTGTCTGAGATTTTTCCAAAATCTCATTAAAGTTTGCCAGGGCCTCACCATATCTATTTCCATTAAACAACAAGATTCCCTTCTTTAGTATTTGCTCAGTAGGATCAGTCAATGATGATGCAAGATGATCACAGCACTCTACTGCCTCATCAATTTTATCTAGTTTTTCTAATAACACAATCTTCGAATTTAGTGCATCTATGTGATTTGGAGATATTTCCAAGATTTTTTCAAAGTGAGAAATAGCCTCATTGGTATTGTCGATATCCATGTGAGTTCGTCCCAGTAAGAGATGGGCTTCAATGTGATTTGGAGAGGTACTCAAAATGTTCTCAAAGTGTGAAATTGCTTTACCAATATTGCCGATTGACACATATGATTTCCCCATGAGAAGATGGGCATCTATGTGATTTGGAGAAAGTTCCAATAGTTTATCTAAATATGACATAGCCTTTTGATAGTTATTCTCGTTTGTGAAAATTTGTCCCAACATCAATAGTGAGTCTATGTGATCATGTTTTGCAATAATTGAATCTAAAATGCTTTTTGCATCTTCAATATTTTCTGATTTTAAAAGAGATTTTCCAAGATAATATTTTGCCTCAATGTGTTCAGGTTCTAGTTTTAAGACACTATAAAATTGGTTTATAGCTTCGACAAAATTCTGTTTTGCAAAAAATATTTTCCCTTTCATAAAAAAGGCTTCTGGAATATTCTTGTAGGTATTGAGAGCTTTATTATAGCAATCAAGTGCATCATCTAATCTTGAGAGTTTGTAAAGACACAATCCCTTATTGCACAGGGCAGAGTAAGATTGGGGGTTTTTTACCCAAGCACTATCATAGTATCTTAATGAATCAATAAATTTTCGGCTTGCAAGAAAATAATTTGCAAGATTTAGATCATCTGCAAAATCATCAAAATTATCCTCATCCATCTCCATTTTGATCCTCTCTCTGGATTCCAGTAATTTTTCAATTTTTGATCTGGTTTCAGTATCTATTGGAGGCAATTTTGGAAATAATGACTTTAAGGAAATGTTATTTTCATCCAAAATACTGCCTATGAGGCCATTCACCATCTTGAATTTAACCAATGCAGAACTTGCAGACATCTGAAATTATGAGGTTAATACGTTTAATAGCATTCTGTACGTTCAATTTGGGTGAACTGCAGATTATATGATTTGTTTTGCTTGTTTTTATATTGAAATTTCTTTTCTTTGGGTTGATATTCTTAATGCTTTTCACAATTGTGGATGATGCATATGCTATTGAAAAAGAATCAACACTAGAATACAATATACTGCCTAAAAAAATTCACGAAAATGATACAGTGTTGCTTGAAGTGTACAAAACTGTACGAGGTCAAGTACTTTTAGAAAAAAGTAGTCAACTAAAAGTTGAATCTCTTGACAAATCCATAATAGATGTTGTAGATTTGGAAGAAACACATGATTATAAAGTTCTTGTAAAACTCAAGGCAAAAAGTGAGGGAGAAACAATTCTTTATGTTTTTACTGAAGGATCACAGTCATTAGAAATTCCAGTTACAGTACATGGAAATAACTTTCCTAAACATATCTCATTAGACATATTTCCAAACATTATTGACACCAAAGACAATCATCAAGGTGTCTTGTCTTTATTGTTGACTGATGAAAATGGAATTCCAACAAGAGCTGACAAAGATTATCTGGTAAAACTTAGTACCTCAAAATCAGGAGTAGTGTTGCTTGAAGAATTCAACATGATTATTTCCAAAGGAGATTTTGGAATCAAACAGATATTTTCTGGCATTAAATCAGGAACTGTGACAATCACAGCAAAATCAGAGGAATTTGAATCCTCAGAATCGATAACAGTAGATGAAAAACCTGAAAGAACAATAGAAATCGCAGTAATCCCAGATAAAATAAGTTCATCAAATAATGCAAACGGACATTTAATTGCCCAATTATTTTCAGGGGGGAGCTTAATCAAGGCAACCGAAGACATTACAGTATATTTTGAGATTTCCTCAGATTCAGAAGTTATCAATACAAGTTTAGAGACGAATTCCTTAAATCCAGCAGGATATTTTCAAATCAAAAAAGGACAATCATGGGGGCATACAACATTTTCAATTCAAAAGGGAGTAATAGAATCATATACAATTACTGGAACATCTCAAAATCCTTTGATATCAGTAGAAGAAGGATTTGATACTATGAATGTGGAACTGTATGGAGATAAAGAAATAAAATTTTCTTCTTTGAGCATCCTGGCTGATGGAAAAAGACAACTTATTGGAATTATCTATTTAGAAGATGAAAATGGCCACCCTGTTATTGCAAGCAGAGACATTGTTGTACCATTTACTGCATCAGATGAATCAGTTTTAATTGAGACATCGATAATAAAAAAAGGATTTAATTCAGCATTGGTCTATGGAAATGTAGGATATTTTGTACCATCTGATAAAAATATTGCACCAAAGATTCAGAACTCAAAACCAATTGAACTTGACATGCATGGATTTAGTAAAGACTCTGTAAGTATCAAAACGCATCTGTCTTCAGATATTTTTCTAAAGGATGAACAGCAATGGATGATAGTTTTCATGGAATCCTCAGATGGTAATTTATTTAGAATTCCAGAGGGGCAACAAATAGAAATATCCGAATCCGAAATTTTTCAAGTAGATAAAGACAAAATTGAAATTTTTCCATATTTTGTCTTAATTCCAATTACTGCCATAGATACAGGAGTAGAAGCCTTGGGGATAAGCAGTGGAGAATTTGAAACGTCTGTTGTCATCTCAAGCATTTCCTTAAAACCAGGTTCCCTAAACTTGGATTATTCTAAAAAATTATTCAATGGAATCAAAGATTCTTTTGTTATTCAAATATTAGATTCTCAAGGATTGCCTGTAGAGATAGATGAGGATGTCAAAATCAAAATATTTTCATCAGATCCTTCTGTGATAGATTTTCCAAAGAACGTAGTCATTTCTCAGAAATCAAATTTTGTTAAATTATACGCAACACCAAACAAGTCAGGAAGTGTTGAAGTATCTTTGGTTTCTGAAGGATTACCAATAGTCACAGAGGAAATCACCATAGAAGATGTGACTCCAACAATACAAATCACTGGAAGCGATATTGTTAATGAAGGAGAGTCATTCATTGTCTCTATTCTTGCAAAACAAAATGGGGCACCTCTACAAAATGTAGACGTGACGTGGGATTTTGTTGGAGGCATATCAACAATATATGATGAAAAAACGGGCTCTACAGGAGAGGCTGTAGCATCAATCATTGCCACCTCTGATGAATCAGTAAAGATTTTGACGAGCATAAATAACGGCCCTATTCAATCAGCATTTGCCTCAAAAATAATCAAAGTAAATGCAACCACTCAACAAGTTCTTGAAGAATCTGAACCACAAAATTCGTTTAAAAAGCCAGATATGGGAGGATTCGATCCTGTGTGGATTCTAATTCCAGGAGTGATTGGAGGAATTGTATTTTACATGAAGAAAAAATCAAAGTAATGTAAAGTCATTTTTTATGCATTTTAATGCTAAAAACCAGGATCTGCCAGCCTTTTTATTTCTCTTAACATCTCATCACTATTTTGAATGGCATATTCGGGTGTACAATTTAACATGTATCCGTTATCAATTTTATAAAATTCCCAATCTGCACACGTTGTATTATCATACATGTCAAAGTTGTCATAAACCCAATCAAAGCCGTTTTTAATATCAGAGTGTGGAAACGAAGGCCCTTTCTCCAAAGTCATTGACTTTTCATCATAATTTATTTTAACTTTGGAATTGAAAATTCCAGGGTACAAATAAACTACACTTGGGTGAGATGTGATTGCCAAAAATTCATTTTGAGTAACAAATTCATTGTGAAGTAAAATCACAGAGTTATACTTGTTTAAAATTTGTGGATCTTGATCAATATCAATATCATCAATTACATCATAACCCAGAAATTCTAAAATTCTAAAGCTTTTGGCGCCAACTGAAAAAATAGGATCGTAAAATTCATCGATGTTAACCACATAGCATGTTTCACAATATCCAGAATAGAAATCATGTATACCTCCCCACGAATATGCACTTTGAGTAAGTATAGGATACACTACAACCGTTTTTACAGGAGCACTTAGTTCCTCGTATTGTTCAAAAAATTGGGTTTCAGGCATTTGTGAAATTCTATAGTAATCATAGTCCTCAGACACATTAATTGCATCTGAAGAGCCAGTTTTCAAAACAATAATTATCGATAACATAATCACCATTGAAAAAACCATCAATACTTTTTGAATTAACATGCATTGAATTCTCAAAGTAAATACAAAAAGAGCATTCTGTTCAATGTAAACAGTTACAAAGGTTTGTTCACCATGAACAGACTGCAATATATCGACACCAAATTTCTAAATAATTTCAAATGTTTGGAAGAATCATTATTAGAGATCACCTAAAGTCCAAACACATTATAAAAAGAAATCCCAGATTTGAGCAAAAATTACCAAAACTTGGAAATCACAAAGCGATTCTTTTGGCTCAGTTTGGAATATTGCTTTTCTTTGGAGGGTACTTTGTGGGATTGCCAACGTTCTCAGGTCATTCTGAGATATTAAATCCAATTGGTCTTTTCAATAGTGAGTATGTCGTAGAAAATCTAAGAGACGACACCACAGGTTTATCCAAATACTGGAAGATATCACCCAGTACATCTCTTAGTGTAAACATTCTGAATCCGGTTTCAATGTCCAATGAATCTATTGAAATCATAAAAAATACCATCACATCAACAGAAGTAATAGAGATGGATGATTCGTTAATGTATAAAGATCCAAAAGATTCTTTTTCCACTTATTATAGAGGTTGGAAGGGTGCTCTAGAGGCAACACCGGAAACAAAGATTCCAATCCCTAAAAATTTTAAGATTAGCAACTTGCAAACATCAGATGGAGACATTATCATAATACTTTCAAATATCAAGGACAGATCAGGCAATACGGGATACACAAAAACAGTTCTAGAAGGCGAGCAAATTGTCAAGGTATTCATTACCATCTATGATGTAAATGCACTTTCAAACAATCAACTTGAAACAATAATGAGACATGAATTTGGTCATGCATTGGGATTAGGCCATTCAAGTGCATCAGAGGACCTAATGGCACCTACTATCGATATGACCTACCCATACATTTCTTATTGCAATGTTGCAGCTATTTCAGATCTATACAACGGAAACTCAGACGGGACCACAACCTGTGAAAAATGAGCTTGATTTTTACAAACAAGTCTTGATAAATTCAAAAAAGATTGAAAAATAAATGGCTAGAAAATTACTGATTGCAGAAGACAATAAATTCACAGCAATACAATATAAAAAATTTTTTGATGTAAATGGGTACAAGGTCACAGTCTTCAATGACGGTGCAAAATGTCTTGAAAAGTATGCAAGTGAGTTAAAATATAAAAGAATTGTATTAAAAGACAAAACACCACCGTATGATTATGTATTGCTTGATCATGATATGCCAAAAATGAGCGGTGCTGAAGTATCTAAAAAAATTTACAGGCAGTGTCCAGAGCAAAAAATTATATTTTTGTCCGCATATGGCCAAAATATTCTAAAATCCCATGAGAGTTCTAAAGAAGGGTCTCTTCAAATAATGCAAAAACCTTTTTCATTAGAATTTTTACTAAAGAAAATAGAGCCTAAATCATTTACAAGTATAAAAAGAACAAATCAAGAAAATAATGTAATGACTTCCACTCAGAATCCAGAAACTGTTCGATGAGTTTGTATTACAAATGAGAGATTTCAATTTTTTTAATTAATCCATATATATAATGATTATTTTGATCACATAGACATCGTTACAGATGTAATTTGTGTATTGATTTATCGACAAAAACCATCAATACTTTTTGAAGATGATTTCTTTTCAAAAAGAAATTAACAAAATTCAAATTCGCAAGATTTCACAGCATCATTGCTAATCAAAAATAGAGATTGTAAGTATTTTGGGATAAATTCACATTTGTCAAAAATGTAGTGTATATGCACAGTTGTGAACTACCACTCGCCAAAGCTCGTGGCTTCCTGCTTCATCGAGCCTCAAAGTTGCTTTCGCAGACGTTTGTGGTTGTGGCTCTTGCATCCCTTGGTCGGGGATTGTCTTTTCAGACTCAGGCGTTTGTATTTTGATGATTCCCATAGTTCCTGTGGTATCATATGTCATTGGTTTTCTTACACGCATATTATATTTGAATATTTGATTGTGTTTTGCTTTGAGTTGTGGTGTGCTCGCTTTCATCCAACCCTAAAGGGTTTGGGTTTTCCCGCTCATATTCCATAAAACAAGAAATACAAATCATCCAACTGAATTAGATATGAAAGTAAAAATCAACATCTAGAATTTCTACTCAGTGATTTTTGAATATAAATAAGACTGAATGCCAGTTCATTTTAGACACTGACATTTGTCTTATTTTATAGACTTGCCATTACGGGGAGTGTTGGTGGCAGTCATTTCCATTATGAGCGAGTATCACGTATTGTTGTGTGTGATTTTTTTGATCACACATGCTTTGTGTCCTGATTGTAATTTTTCAAAAAAGAAGTCTATTTAAGATGAGAGGATCTCTACGATGACAGCAGAAAGTATTCTTTCATTTCATGATTTAATCAAATTAAAGAAAAACTAATTCAATTGTATTTATGACTAGAATTAAGGGATTGCCAACCCACAAAATCTCAAATTAATTTTTTTAGGTGTGATTATGTATTGGATATTATTATATTATGAGTCTATGAATTGTATGTTAAAAAAAGTGATACATGCCATGATGCAAAAATAGTCATTCAGAGTGGAAAGTATGATAAACACACAAAAGTACAAATCAACCAGTACAATGCATCCAGAATAGTAAAAACCATTGTTCATGTAACCAGACAGAACAAGTTTTGAAAATCATGGATAATTTAACAAACTCTTGAACAAAAGGCTATTTTAGAATTTTTAAAATACAATTTATTAAAAATAGATGTCTTAATTTTAAGGCGC